>JANNNM010000255.1:0-1565 GCA_031398535.1 Betaproteobacteria bacterium
AGCCGCTGTCGAGCAGGCTGTAGCCCGTCACCATCGCGCGGTTCTCGATGCCGGGGATCTTCTTGAAGATCGCGTCGGCCTTCTCGGCGATCGCCTGCGTGCGGTCGAGGCTGGCTGCCTGCGGCATGATGATCGCCGCCATCGCGTAGCCCTGGTCTTCCTGCGGCACGAAGCTCGTCGGCAGCACATGGAACAGGTGCCAGATGGCATAGAGGAAGAACCCGAGCAGCACCAGTGCGACCGCCATCCGCTTGATCGTGTGGTTCACCGCGTGCCCGAAGAGCTGCGTGACCTTGTCGACCATCCGGTTGAACCACGCGAAGAACCCGCGCTGCGGCGGCGGATTGTGCTTCAGCAGCACCGCGCACATCGCCGGCGTGAGCGTCAGCGCCAGGAAGCCCGACACCGACACCGAGATCACGATGGTGATCGCGAACTGCTTGTAGAGCTGGCCGGTGGTGCCGGGCAGGAACGCCGCAGGGATGAACACCGACGACATCACCAGCACCACCGCGACCAGCGAACTCGCGATCTCGTCCATCGAGCGGATCGTCGCTTCCTTCGGCGACAGGTGATGCTGCGCCATGTTGCGCTCGACGTTCTCGACCACCACGATCGCGTCGTCGACGACCATGCCAATGGCCAGCACCAGCCCGAAGAGCGTCAGCAGGTTGATCGAGAAGCCCAGCGCCAGCATGCCCGCGAACGTGGCGATCAGCGCCACGACAATGGCCACGCTGCAGATGATCGTCGTGCGGAAGCTCTGCAGGAAGAGGTACACCACCAGTACCACCAGCACGATCGCCTCGAACAGCGTCTTGATCACTTCCTTGATCGACAGCTTGACGAAGTCGTTGGTGTCGAGCGCGATCAGGTAATCCATGCCGTCGGGGAACCGCGCCTTCATCTGGGTCATCGTCTCGCGCACGGCGTCCGACACCAGCAGGCCGTTGGCGCCGGGCTGCTGGTACACGGCGATGAAGGTCGCGGGGATGCCGTTCATCTTGCTGTCGACGATGTACTGGCGCAGCCCGATCTCGGCGCGCGCAACGTCGCCCACGCGCACGATCGCGCTGCCGTCCTGACTGGCGCGCAGGATGATGTTCTCGTACTGCTTCGGCTCCGTGTACTGCGGCTGCGTCACGACGGGGAACGTGAGCTCGACCGGCCCGGCATTGGGCTGCTGCCCGATCTGGCCGGCGCCGAAGAGCTGGTTCTGCTGGCTGATCGCGTTGGCGATGTCCGACGTGGTGACGCCGAGCGACGCCATCCGGTCGGGGTTCATCCAGATGCGCATCGCCTGGTCGGGCACGCCCATGATCTGCGCCTGGCCCGCGCCGTTCACGCGTTTCAGCGCGTCGAGCACATAGACGTTGGCGTAGTTGGCGACGTAGTTGGGGCTGTAGCGCTCGTTCTTCGCGAAGACGGCGATCAGCATCATGATCGACGACGACTTCTTCTGGACGTTGACGCCCTGCTGCACGACGGCGGAGGGCAACTGCGGCATCGCGAGGCTGACGCGGTTCTGGACCTGCACCTGCGCGATGTCGGGGTCGGTTTCGAGC
>JANNNM010000267.1:0-1741 GCA_031398535.1 Betaproteobacteria bacterium
AGGCAAGCAGGTCGAGCAGGATTCGTTCAACTCCATCTTCATGATGGCGGATTCAGGTGCGCGCGGTTCGGCCGCCCAGATCCGGCAGTTGGCGGGCATGCGCGGCCTGATGGCCAAGCCGGACGGCTCGATCATCGAAACCCCCATCACGGCCAACTTCCGTGAAGGCTTGAACGTGCTGCAGTACTTCATCTCCACCCACGGCGCCCGGAAGGGTCTCGCGGACACGGCGTTGAAGACGGCGAACTCGGGCTACCTGACGCGCCGTCTCGTCGACGTGACGCAGGATCTCGTGGTCACCATCGATGATTGCGGCACGTCCAACGGCGTGGCGATGAAGGCCCTGGTCGAAGGCGGCGAAGTGATCGAGCCGCTGCGCGATCGCATCCTCGGGCGCTCCACCGCGGCCGATGTCGTCCATCCGGAAACGCAGGCCACGCTGTTCCACCCGGGCACGCTCCTGTCGGAAGACGAAGTCGAGCAGATCGAGGCCCTGGGCATCGACGAGGTCAAGGTACGCACGCCGCTTACCTGCGAAACGCGTCATGGCCTGTGCGCAGCCTGCTACGGCCGCGACCTCGGTCGTGGTCACCTGGTCAACGTCGGCGAAGCGGTGGGCGTCATCGCCGCGCAGTCGATCGGCGAGCCGGGCACACAGCTGACGATGCGCACGTTCCACATCGGTGGCGCGGCATCGCGTACGGCAGCCGCCTCGCAGATCGAGTCGAAGTCGGCCGGCACCATCCGCTTCTCCGCGCTGATGCGCTATGTCACCAGCGGCAAGGGTGACCTGGTCGTCATCGCGCGGTCGGGCGAGGTGACGATCCACGACGACAACGGCCGCGAGCGCGAACGCCACAAGGTGCCGTACGGTGCCACGCTGCAGGTCAAGGACGGTGATGTCGTCAAGGCCGGCAAAGTGCTGGCCACGTGGGATGCCACGGCGCGTCCGATCATCACCGAGTACGCGGGACGCGTGAAGTTCGAGCACGTCGAGGAAGGCGTCACCGTGGCCAAGCAGGTCGACGATGTCACCGGCCTTTCCACGCTCGTCGTCATCGACCCCAAGCGCCGCGCCACCAGCACGGCCAAGGGTGTCCGTCCGCAGGTGAAGCTGCTCGATGAATCGGGTGAAGAGATCAAGCTTGCGGGCTCGGAGCTGCCGGTCAACATCACGTTCCAGCTGGGTTCCATCATCACGGTAAAGGACGGCCAACAGGTTGCCGTGGGCGAAGTGCTCGCGCGCATCCCGCAGGAAACGTCGAAGACCCGCGACATCACGGGCGGCCTGCCGCGCGTGGCCGAGTTGTTCGAAGCGCGCTCGCCGAAGGACGCCGGCATGCTGGCGGAAGTCACGGGCACCGCTTCGTTCGGCAAGGACACGAAGGGCAAGCAGCGTCTCGTCATCACCGACATGGACGGCGAGCAGCACGAGTTCCTGATCACCAAGGACAAGCACGTCACCGTCCACGATGGCCAGGTGGTGAACAAGGGCGAAACGATCGTCGACGGTCCGGCCGATCCGCATGACATCCTGCGCTTGCTGGGCGTGGAGGCGCTCGCGCGCTACATCACCGACGAAGTGCAGGATGTCTATCGTCTGCAGGGCGTGAAGATCAACGACAAGCATATCGAAGTGATCGTGCGCCAGATGCTGCGTCGGGTGATCATCACCGATCCGGGCGACACGCGCTTCATCCGCGAGGAAGGTGTGGAACGTTCGGAGCTGCTGGACGAGAAC
>JANNNM010000295.1:0-2977 GCA_031398535.1 Betaproteobacteria bacterium
GCCGCCCGCGAGCGCGCCCTCGAATCCGGCGGCGGCGGCACCCAGGATCAATCCGGCAATGATGCCGATGGCGATGAGCATGACAGTGTCCTGGCGTCGAGCGTGAATGAATAGGCGAAGGGTTCAGCGGCGGGGCCCGCGCATGGCGAGCACGCGCGCATGCAGCGCATCCGGCGTCGCTTCGGCGGGAGGCACGGGGGGCCCGACTACGATCGCGATGCGCGAGAAGATGCCGCGCAGCCGCTGCATCGCGCGGCCCCGGTACGAGCGGCTGAAGAAGCTGCCCCACAATCCCTGCAGTGCCATCGGCACCACCGGCACCGGCGTATCGGCCAGCATGCGCTCGATGCCGGCGCGGAACGGACCCATTTCACCGTCCTCGGTCAGGCGTCCTTCGGGAAAGATGGCGACAATCTCGCCGTTGCGCAGCGCATCGGCCGCGGCCTTGAAGGCCGACTCCTTCAGCGCCGGATCTTCCTTGGCCGAAGCCACCGGAATGGCGCGCAGCGTGCGGAACAGCCAGTTCAGCACGGGCACCTGGAAGATGCGGTGGTCCATGATGAAACGCATCGGCCGCCGCACCGACGCGGCGATCACGATCGCGTCCACGTAGCTCACGTGATTGCACACGACGATGCAGGGACCTTCCTCAGGGACATGGTGCAGGCCTTCCTCCGTCACGCGATAGACCGTGTGGATCAGCAGCCACGCCAGGAAGCGCATCAGGAATTCCGGCACCAGCGTGTAGATGTAGATCGCCACGAGCGCGTTGAGGATGCCGGTGACGAGGAACAGCCCCGGGATCGACACGCCGGCGCCCAGCAGCGCAATGGCGACGCCCGCGGAGGCCACCATGAAGACGGCGTTCAGGATGTTGTTGGCTGCGATGATCCGTGACCGGTGCGAGGGAGGCGAGCGCTCCTGGATCAGCGCATACAGCGGCACGATGTAGAACCCGCCGAAGAGACCGATCAGCACCAGGTCGACCACCACGCGCCAGTGGCCGGGCGCGGCCAGAAACGCGCCGACCCCGGCGACGCCGGTCGCGTGCATGCCGCGCGTGGCGAGCCACAGGTCGGCCGCGAACAGCGTGAGGCCGATCGACCCGAAGGGCACGAGTCCCAGCTCCACCTTGTGCCCCGACAGTCGCTCGCACAGCAGCGACCCGGTGCCGATGCCGATCGAGAACAGCGCAAGCAGAAGCGTGACGACATGCTCGTCGCCGCCGAGGACATCCTTGGCGAAATTGGGAAACTGCGTCAGGAACGTGGCACCGTAGAACCAGAACCACGAAATGCCGAGCATCGACAGCCACACGACGCGGTAGTCGTATGCAAAGCGCAGGTTCCGCCACGACTCGGTGACCGGATTCCAGTTGATCCTGAGGTCCGGCGCCACGGGCGGCGTGGATGGAATGGCGCGGCTGATCGCCCATCCCGCCACTGCGACGACGACGGCCGCGGTGCCCGCCATCACCGGGCCGTTGGGCTGCACCGCCACCAGCAGGCCGCCGATGATCGTGCCCAGCAGGATCGCGACGAACGTGCCCATCTCCACGAGGCCGTTGCCGCCGATCAGCTCGCGGGGTTCGAGTGTCTGCGGCAGGATCGCGTACTTGACGGGACCGAACAGCGTCGAGTGCACGCCCATCAGTCCCAGCGCCACGAACAGCAGCGTGAGGTCGCGCTGCCAGAAGCCGGCAAGGCCGACCAGCATGATCACGATCTCGAGCAGCTTGATCCAGCGGATGAGACGCGCCTTGTCGTACTTGTCGGCCAGCTGGCCGGCAGTGGCGGACAGCAGCACGAACGGCAGGATGAAGATGCCGGCGGCCAGGTTGACGAGCGTATTGGTATCGAGGGACGACATGCCGATCGCGTGGTAGGCCACGAAGATCACCAGCGCGTTCTTGTAGATGTTGTCGTTGCCCGCGCCGAGGAACTGGGTCCAGAAGAACGGCGCGAAGCGACGTTGCCGCATCAGGGCAAACTGGCTGGGCGGTGGCGTGGATGGGCTCATCGGGGTCGCGCGAAGAACGCTCGGGTGGCAAAGACCTCGGGCGCAAACGTCGCACCGCGGTGGGACAGGCTGCGCTTCAGCACGAAGTCGAACATCAGCGCGTTGTGTTCGCGCAACTGGCGCAGCGGCTCGACGGCGTCGGCCGGCAGGAACCCGCGATCCGCCAGCGCCGGCAGCGGGATCAGCGGCACGATCGCGGGCAACGGATAGTCCGAGCCATTCACCAACCGGGCGCTCCAGTCGGGCCGGGCCAGCAGCGCGCTCAGCACCTCCATCCGGTTGCCCTGCGTCACGGCGGAGATGTCGCCGGTGACGAGGCCGTTGTACCGCGGCGTGTCCATCAGCCGCGTGAACAGCGAGAAATTCGAGGTCATCGCGCCATCCGGCTTGTCGAGGTCGTGCCCCATGCCCAGCGACGCGCAGTGCGCCACCACGACGCGCACGCCGGCGTCGAGCGGGCGGCGCAGCCTCAGCGGATTGCCGAGCGCATCGGAGAATCCGGTGACGGCACGTTCGTCGCCCGCGTGCGAGATGAGCGGCAGGCGCAACGCGGCCATCCTGGCATAGAATCGATCGCACATCGGCGACGACGGGTCCATGCCCTGGGCGGTGGGCAGCCACTTGACGGCGCAAGCGCCAAGCGCGGCCACCTTGTTCAGGCGGTCGATTGCGGCAGGGTCATAGGGATGGATGGAGGCCGCCCACGCCAGGCGCTGCGGGTGTCGAGCCGCCAGCGCCGCCACCCAGGCGTCCGGCACGTAGAACGTCGACTGCTCCTGCATGACCGTGCCTGCTTCGTCGCGTGCCCAGTCAAAGGCCAGCAGGATCGCGTGAAAGCCCGGCGGCATTGCATCGCATTGCGCCAGCAGGCGCGCCGTCATGCTTGCATCCACGCGCCCCGGCTGATCGTCGACGCAGCCTGCATTGATGTACATCTTGCGCTGGACATACTGCTGCG
>JANNNM010000297.1:0-2039 GCA_031398535.1 Betaproteobacteria bacterium
CTTCTCGCTGTTGAACGTGATGAAGCCGTGCACGAAGACATTGGTGGGCGTGCGGCGCTCTGCGAAGCGCAGCATCGCCGGCCAGAACAGCGTGTGGAAGTAGACGATGTCCTTGCCGATGAAGTGATACTGCTCGACCGCGGAATCGGCGAGAAACTGCTCGAACGTGCGCGTCTCGCCCGGATACGCGCGGCGCGCCGCGCCGGAGTCGAAGTGCTTCTTGAGCGCCGCGAGGTAGCCGATCGGGGCATCGAGCCAGACGTAGAAATACTTGCCCGGCGCCTCGGGGATCTCGATGCCGAAGTACGGCGCGTCGCGGGAGATGTCCCAGTCGTTGAGCGCCTTGCCGCCGTCGCCGAGCCATTCCTGGATCTTGTTGAAGACCTCGGGCTGCAGCGGCGTTTCCTTCGTCCAGCGCTCGAGGAACGCGATGACCTGCGGATCGGACAGCCGGAAGAAGAGGTGCTCCGACGCGCGCATTTCCGGCGTGGCGCCGGTGATCACGGACTTCGGGTCGATCAGGTCGGTAGGGGCATTGGTGGTGCCGCAGCGCTCGCAGCCGTCGCCGCCGAACTGGTCGGGAGCGCCGCACTTGGGACACGTGCCCTTGATGTACCGGTCGGCCAGGAACATGCCCCGCACCGGATCGTAGTACTGCTCGATCGCCTTGCTGGCGATGAGCGAGGGATGATGGTCGCGCAGCTTGCGGTAGATGGACGACGCCAGCGCCACGTTCTCCGGCGAATGCGTCGAGTGCGTGGTGTCGAAGCCGATGTGATACCGCTTCCAGTCCTCGACGTGCGAGACGCTCACGCGCGCGATGAGCTGCTCCGGTGTGATGCCTTCGCTCTCGGCCTTCAGCATGATCGGCGCGCCGTGCGTGTCGTCGGCGCAGACGAAGTGCACCTCGTGGCCCTGCATCCGCTGGAACCGCACCCAGATGTCGGCCTGGATGTATTCCATCATGTGCCCGATGTGAAACGGCCCGTTGGCGTAGGGAAGCGCCGTGGTGACAAAGAGCTTGCGGGCGGGCAGGGCGGCGGGCGACATCGCAAAACCTTGTGAAGTGAAGGGTTAACGGTCGATTCTAGCAACATCACCGGGCCATTCCGGCGGCGAACGTGAAATCGGCTAAAATTTGTGGTTGAGGTCGCGCTGCCGCGTCCGAAATCGGAGCATCTGCAATGGCGTTGTCGGAAGCGGAAGTCACGGCCTGCCTGAAGCGTGTCGTCGACCCGAACACCGGTCGGGATTTCGTCACGTCCAAGGTGGTGAAGAAGATCGTCATCGGGGACGGCGAGGTCGCCATCGACATCGCACTCGGGTATCCCGCGAAGAGCCAGCACGAGCTGCTGAAGAAGCTGGTCCGCGACGCCGTGGCGGCATTGCCGGGCGCGGGCAAGGTCACGGTCGCCATCACCACCCGTATCGTCTCGCATGCGGTGCAACGCGGCGTGAAGCTGGTGCCGGGCGTCAAGAACATCGTCGCGGTGGCCAGTGGCAAGGGCGGCGTGGGCAAGTCCACCACCGCCGTCAACCTGGCGCTGGCGCTGGCGGCGGAAGGCGCCGTGGTGGGGGTGCTCGACGCCGACATCTACGGCCCGTCGCAACCGATGATGCTGGGCATTGCGGGGCGCCCGGAGTCGGCGGACGGCAAGACGCTCGAGCCGATGGAAGCCTATGGCGTGCAGGCGATGTCGATCGGCTTCATGATAGACGCCGATACGCCCATGGTCTGGCGCGGGCCGATGGTCACGCAAGCGCTCGAGCAGCTGTTGAAGGACACCAACTGGCGCGAGGTCGACTTCCTGATCGTCGACATGCCGCCGGGCACGGGCGACATCGCGCTGACGCTGGCGCAGAAGGTGCCCGTCACCGGCGCCGTGATCGTCACCACCCCGCAGGACATCGCGCTGATCGATGCGCGCAAGGGCTTGAAGATGTTCGAGAAGGTGGGCGTGCCCATCGTCGGCATCGTCGAGAACATGAGCATCCACATCTGCTCCAACTGCGGTCATGCCGAACACATCTTCGGCGAA
>JANNNM010000330.1:0-10515 GCA_031398535.1 Betaproteobacteria bacterium
GACTCCGCCATCGTGCAAGGGACTCGCGCCGCCCCCTCCCGTCCCGTATTTTCGCAGTGTAACGTAGGCTGCGTTACGACGTTCCTGATCCGCTGACCTCGCAGTCCCTGACCGATATGCCGTCCCAGATCGCGCCCGCCACGCTGGAAGGGTGGTACGCCCTTCACCAGGTGTTCAGCACCGACTGGACCTCGCTGCGCGCCCTCATGCGCCAGCCGAGTTCCTTCGCAAACGCGATGATCGTGGCGCGCGTGATGCCCTTCAGCGCCCCGGTCGACAGGTCGGGCGTGTGCAGTTCGCCGTCCTCGACCAGGAAGATGTTCTCGCCGGAGCCTTCGCAGACGTAGCCCTGCGGATCGAGCAGCAGCGCTTCTTCGTAGCCATCCTGCGTCGCCTCCTGGTTGGCCAGGATGGAGTTGAGATAGTTGGCGCAGGCCTTGGCGCCCGTCATGTGGATGTTCACGTGATGACGCGTGAACGATGACGTCTTCACGCGGATGCCTTTTTCCATGCCCTCGGCGCCGAGGTACGCGCCCCAGGGCCAAGCGGCGATCGCCACGCGCACGGGATTGGACTTGGCGGCGACACCCATAGCGGTGGAGCCGTAGAACGCGATCGGCCGCAGGTAGCAGGCCTCGAGCTTGTTGTCGCGCACGCACGCCAGTTGCGCGGCGTCGATCTCTTCCTTCGAGAACGGGATCTTCATGCCGAAGATGTGCGCGGAGCGGAAGAGGCGGTCCGTGTGGTCGCGCAGGCGGAAGATGGCGGGGCCGCGCGGTGTCTGGTAGCTGCGAACGCCTTCGAACACCCCCATGCCGTAGTGCAGTGTATGGGTCAGGACGTGCGTGGTGGCGTCGCGCCACGGCACCATCTTGCCGTCGTACCAGATCCATCCATCGCGGTCGGACATCGACATTTGCAGCTACTCCAAGCGTCGTCAGAGCGGCAATTTTAGCCGATTTCGCCTGTCCGGCCGGGGTCCGTCCTCAGGGCGCCGGCGGTGCGACGGGCCACGGCGCACCGAAGACATGCGTCCACAGCACATGCACGGCGTCCCGGCGCGGAGCTTCGGGCGCGGCCTCCACCCGGGCATGGGCCGCGCCGGTCAGGCGCACCGCATGCTGCAGGCGCCGGAAGTCACGGTAGGCGGAGGCCACCGTGGCGGCCAGCGGCGCGGGCACCAACCCCAGGTCGCCAGCGAGCAGCAGCAGCGCGATGTTGCCGGCGTTGCGGGTCAGCGCTGGATGCCGGTGCGCATGCGCCAGCACCAGGAATTGCACGGTGAATTCGATATCGACCATGCCGCCCGCATCGTGTTTCACGTCGAAGAGGGCGGTGGGATTGGGATGCCCCGCGTGCATCTTGCGGCGCATCGTCACCACGTCCCCGGCCAGCCTGGCGGCGTCGGTCGAGCGGCACAGGATTTCGCAGCGCAGTGCTTCGAAGCCGGCGCCGACGTCGGCGTCACCGGCCACGAAGCGCGCGCGCGTGATCGCCTGGTGCTCCCACGTCCAGGCCTGCCCCAGCTGGTATTTGCGGAACGCGGCCAGGCTCGACACCATCAGGCCCGAAGCGCCATCGGGGCGCAGGCGCAGGTCGGTCTCGTACAAGGGCCCTGCGCCGGTCGTGCTGGTCAGCCACGAGTTGACGCGTTGCGCGAGGCGCGTATAGCGCGGCGCCAGTTCGTCGGCATCGGGATCGTCGGTGGCGACGTCGAACAGGAACACGAGATCGAGGTCGGAAGCGTAGCCCAGTTCCTTGCCGCCCAGCTTGCCGTACGCGACGATCGCGAAACGTGGCGGCGGCGCATCCACGCCGCAAAGATGCGCCCAGCACGCGGTGAGCGTGGCGGCCAGCACGACATCGGCCAGCGCCGACAGGTGATCGGCGAGGCGCTCCACTGTCAGGCGGCCGCCGAGGTCCTGGGCCAGCAGCCGGAAGGTCTGCGCGTGCTGGAAATGCCGAAGCACATCCATCTGGTACTCCGCATCGTCGGGCCGCGCGGCCAGCATGCGCTTCAGCTCCTCGCGCCAGTCGTCCCAATCCGGTTCCGCCAGCAGCATCCGCGCATCGAGCAGTTCGTCCAGCAGCAGCGGATGCCGGGTCAGGTAGTCGGCGGCCCACGCGGAGGCCCCCAACAGGTTGGCGAGGCGGGGCAGCAACGGCGGATGTTCGATCACCAGCGCGAGATACGCGCTGCGGCGCGCGACGGATTCCAGCAAGCGCAGCAAGCGCTCGAACACGAGGCTGGCACCCGCGCGGCCCGGATGCGCCGCCGCCACGGCCAGCAGCTGCGGCACCAGCGTGTCGAAGCGCTGGCGCGAGTTGGCGGGCAGCTGCAGGTAGCGGCTGGATGCGCGCACGCGCGCCAGCGTTTCGATCACCCCGGCGGGCTCCGCGAAGCCGGCAGCCTCCAGCTGCGCCAGCGCGGCGGGCGTGGGCCGCGGGTCGTCCCACAAGCCGGCTGACTCGCTGCGCGGGGCCGGTGCCTGGCTGCCGCCGTCGCCCAGCGTCTCGGCAAAGGTGACGGCAACCAGCGCGCGATGCCCCGCCAACGCCGTGTCGAACGCGGCCAGCGATTCGAAGTTCATCGCGTCCGCGAGCCGGGCGCGGTCCTCCGCATCGGTGGGGACGCGATGCGTCTGCTGGTCGTCGCGGTACTGCAGCCGGTGCTCCACCTGCCGCAGGAAGATGTAGGCGTCGCGCAGTGCGACGGCGGCATTGCCGGGCAGGTGGCCGCGTTCGGCCAGCATCGCGAGTGCCGGCAGCGTGCCGCGCATGCGCAGCGACGGCTCGCGCCCGCCGCGCACGATCTGGATGGCCTGCGTGATGAATTCGATCTCGCGGATGCCGCCTTCACCCAGCTTGATGTTGGATGTCGAATCGCGACGCACGCCCTGTTCGCGGATCTGCCGGTGGATGTCGCGCAGACCCTCGTAGGCGTCGTAGTCGAGATACTTCCGGTAGACGAAAGGCGTGACCAGTTCGTCGAGATCGGCCTGCCGGCCACCCGTGACCGCGCGGGCCTTCAACCACGCGTAGCGCTCCCAGGCGCGGCCCTGCGTGACGAGGTAGGTCTCGAGTCCGGACAACGACGTGGCGAGCGGTCCGCTGTCGCCATAGGGGCGGAGCCGCATGTCGACGCGGAAGACATAGCCGTCGGCCGTGTTGTCGTTCAGGGCCCCGATGACGCGCCGGCCCAACCGCTCGAACCAGTCGCGGTGCGACAGCGGCCGCGCGCCCGTGGTCTCGCCTTCTTCCGGATAGACGAACACGAGGTCGATGTCGGACGACACGTTGAGCTCGCCGCCCCCCAGCTTGCCCATCCCGACCGTGATCAGCGCTTGCGGGCCGCCGTCGTTCGGATCGAGCGGCGCGCCATGGACTTCGGCAAGGACCGTGGCGTGCAGCGCCACCGCAGCCCGCAACGTCTCGTCGGCCAGCCGGCTCATCGTGGCGCCGACCTCGGCCAATGGCGCCAGCCCGGCGAGGTCGCGTGCCATCGTATGCAGGAAGACCCGGCGCCGCAGGTGGCGCAATGCCGGGGCCAGGGCCTCGGGCTGCGTGATCGCGTCCACCAGGGCCAGGTCCGCGGCCCACGGGTAGGCCGACGGCACATGGTCCGCCAGCCAGGGCCCAAGCGCCGGTTCGGCGGTGAGCGCGCGCGCGGCATACAGGCTGAAGGCTTGGACTTGGCGGAGGTCGAGGGTCATGGGCGGTGGAATCGCCCCGCCCGCGGCCGGGCCGGCAGGCCGGGAGGGGGGCACCGATCGGCTACAATCGACGGGTAGGACCATTCATTATGCCTTCACGGGCGGTCGCGCCCCTTCAACTCCTTGGTCCCTTCGCGCGCCCTCCGACTTCTCCGCTTTGCCGGCACCGCGATCATCGCGACGGTGATCGTGATCCTCGCGTTGCTGCTGATCCTGCGCTTCGCGGTGTTCCCCAGCATCGGCGACTACCGCGACCGCATCGCCGCGCGGATCGGTGCTGCGCTCGGCCAGCCGGTAACCATCGGTGCGATCTCCGCCGACTGGGATGGCTGGAATCCGCGGCTCGGCATCACCAATTTCGCGATCCACGATGCCGGCGCCGCCAACGCCGCGCCGGCGTTGCTGCTGCCGCGCGTGGATGTCGTGGTGGCGTGGACCTCGATCCCGCTGCTCGACCTGCGGTTGAAGGAGCTGTCGGTGGAACGGCCCCAGCTCGCGATCCGCCGCGACCTGAACGGCAGGTTCTTCGTCGCCGGGCTCGAGGTGGATACCAACACGGCCGGCAACGATTCGACGATCTCGCGCTGGATGTTGAAGCAGCGCCAGGTCATCGTGCGCGATGCCGGCGTCACGTGGCACGACGAGATGCGTGTCGCGCCGCCCCTGGTGCTTGACCACGTGACGTTGCGGGTCGAACAGCGCTTCGGCAGGCACGAGTTCGGCCTGGTGGCGCAACCGCCACCGGAACTGGCGTCGGCCGTGGATGTGCGTGGCGAGTTCACGGCCGCATCGCTGGATGACTGGAAGGCGATCAGCGGCCGGCTCTATGTCCGCGTGGACTACGTCGACCTGGCGCCATGGCGATCGTGGATCGAGCACCTGCATGCGGTGGAAACCGGGAAGGGCGCGTTGCGCATCTGGTTCGATTTCGCGGACGGGCGCGCCACCGATGCGATCGCCGACGTGCAACTGTCCGACGTGCGCACGCGGCTGGCGCGCGACCTGCCGCAGCTCGACCTCGCCACGCTTGAAGGGCGGCTTCTGTGGAAGCGCGCGCCCGGCACGCGCGGGCTCGGCGCGCGCGGCCTGTCGTTTCGCACGCGGGCGGGCCAGGAACTGGCCCCGGCCAATCTCACGCTGGCGCTCACCGACGGGCCGGACGGCACGATCACCGGCGGCAGGCTCAACCTCGATCGATTGGAAGTGGCGCCGCTGGCGGCGCTGGCGGCGCACCTGCCGTTGCCTGCGGATTGGCGCCGCGATCTCGCCTTGCTGGCGCTGCGTGGCGGCGTGTCGGATGCCAAGTTCGCGTGGGCAGGCCCGCCGGACGAGCCGCGAGATTTCTCCGGAAGCGGCGCGTTCACGCAATTCGGCATCGCCGCCAGCGATACGGCGCCGGGTGCCTCAGGCGTGTCCGGCAGCTTCACCTTCGACCAGGCCGGCGGCGACCTGAAGCTCGACAGTCGCGGCATGCGCGTGGTGCTGCCGCGCGTCTTTGCGGAACCGTTGCAGTTCGATACGGCTACCGGCCGCGTGCGGTGGACGCGTGAGGACAATGCGTGGCGCTATGCCTTCGACGACGTGCGCTTTGCGACGCCGCATACCTCCGGCACGGCCTCGGGCGCCTGGCGTTCACAGGGCCAGGGCCCCGGCATTCTCGACCTCAAGGCCACGCTGACGCGGGCCGAGGCGCAGCACCTTTATCGCTACCTGCCGATGACCCTCGACACCACGCTGCGCGACTGGCTGCGGCTCGGCATCAAGGCGGGCACAGCCACCGAGGTCAAGCTGGCGCTAGCCGGTGACCTGAGCAAGTTTCCTTTCGCCAATGCCAACGTCGGAACATTGCAGGCGAGCTTCAAGGTGTCCGATGCCACGCTCGACTATGCCGAAGGCTGGCCGGAAATGACCGGCATCGAAGCTGTCGTGCGTTTCGAGGGCGCGGGGCTGTTCGTCGACGGTACGCGCGGCAAGGTCTTCGGCGCGACGGTCGGTCCGCTGAAGGTGTCCATTCCCAATCTCGGCGCGGAGTTTCCGCAGCTGATGCTGAACGGCGAAGCCGCCGGACCCACGCAGGAGTTTCTGCGCTACATCGAGAAGAGTCCGGTGGGGGAGTGGACGGGCCACGTGGCCGCCGGTGCCCGGGCCACCGGCGACGGGCATCTCGCATTGCGCTTCGAAACGCCACTTGGGCGCGAGGGCGGCAGCGTCGTCGCGGGGGAGTACACGTTCAAGGGCAACGCGTTGGCGCTGGTGGACGTGCCCCCGCTGACCGACCTCAATGGCGCGCTGGTCTTCACCGAGGACAGGATGCGCTCGCGCGATCTCGAGGCCCTGACCTTCGGCGGGCCGGCGCGCATCGGTCTGGAAAGCGACGAGACCGGGGTGCGCGTGAACGCCAACGGTACGGCCACGCTCGCCGCGTTGCAGACCGAGTTTCCGCTGCCGCTGGCGCACCGGATCACCGGTGCCGCCGACTGGACGCTGCAATCCGCATCGAAGGACAACATCACGTCGTGGACGATCGAGTCCAACCTGCGTGGCGTGGCCATCGACCTGCCGGCGCCCGTGGGCAAGGCGGCGGCGCTGCCGGCGGCGCTGCGGGTCGAGCGCCGTCCGGTCGCCGGCAAAAAGGACGCCGACACGATGACGATCGACTATCGCGGCGAACTGCGCGTGCTGATGCAGCGCACGCTGAAGGGCGATGTCGCGACCGTTGATCGCGCGCTGGTGCTGCTGGGCCGCGCCGTCGCGGCGGGCGGCCGCGCCGATCGCGACGGTATCTGGGTGCGCGGACAGATGGCCGAACTCGATCTCGACGAATGGCTGGCGTTGTATGGCCGCGAGAAGCCGCGCTACATGGCGACGCCCGCCGGCGCGGCGTCTTCTCCCGTGCCGACCCTGCGGGGCGTCGACATCGAAACCGCGCGCATCGACATCTTCGGCCGGGCGCTGCACGACCTCAACGTGTCCGCGCTGCGCGGTGTGGGCGAGGATTGGCGCCTGCGCCTCAAAGGCCGCGAACTGGACGGCACGGCCGTGTGGAGCGCGCCCGTTCCCGCGGCACCCAACGGCAAGCTGACGGCGCGGCTCACGCGCATGGTGCCGCCGGGGCCGGACGAACTGCATCCCGTGCGCAGCGAAGTGGCCGCGGACGAGCAGGCCCGCAACACCTGGCCGCAACTCGACATCGTCGCGGACGCCTTCGTCAATCGCAGCCATGACCTCGGCCGCTTCGAATTGCAGGCACAACCGGCGGGCCCGGACTGGCGCATCGTGACGATGACGCTGGCCAATCCGGCGGGCCGCATCGATACGAACGGCTGGTGGCGGATCGGCCGCGACAAGCAGACGACCGAGATGGATGTGCGGCTGGCGGCGGAGGACGCCGGGCTGTTCCTCGAGCGCATGGGCTATCCGGTCGCGGTGCTGAACGCGCCGACGACGATCAGCGGCAAGCTTGCGTGGACCGGCGCGCCGAATGCCTTCGACTATCCGACGCTGACGGGCAACTTCTCGCTGGTGGCGGGGGCGGGCCAGTTCACGAAGATCGATCCGGGCATCGGCAAGCTGCTAGGCGTGCTGTCGTTGCAGGCGCTGCCGCGGCGGATCACGCTCGATTTCCGCGATGTGTTCAGCGAAGGCTTCGCGTTCGATGACATCGCCGGCGACTTCATGGTGCAGCGCGGGTTGATGCACACCGACAACCTGCGTCTGGCCGGGCCGGCCGCGTCGGTCAAGATCACCGGCGACATCGACCTGGCGCGCGAGACGCAGAACCTCAACGTGCGGGTGCTGCCGTCATTGGCGACCGGTGTGTCCGCCGGCGCGGCGGTGCTGTTCATCGCCAATCCGCTGCTGGGCGCGATGGTGGGTGCCGGCACCTTCCTCGCGCAGAAGGTGTTCGATAACCCGATCGAGCGGATGTTCAGCTACGACTATCACGTCACCGGCGCATGGAGCGACCCGGTGGTGGAACGCGCCGGCAGCCGCGAAGTGCCGCCCTTGCCCAGCGCCACCGATCCCGCGCCGCGCTGACAACAAAGGGGTCAGGGTCGGATTAAATAAAGGGGTCAGGGTCAGTTGGATTCGGCTTCTGCCAAACAGCAGATTTCCCTGACTGACCCTGACCCCTTTATTTAATCCGAGCCTGACCCCTTTGTTTGGTCAGCGGCCCTTCAGCAGCACCAGCACCGCGCCGCCGCCGCCGGCATGCTGCGGGGCCTCGGCGTAGGCCAGCACGTCGTCCCAGTGCGCCAGCCAGCGGCGCACCTTGCTCTTCAACACCGGTTCCTTGCCCGGTGACGTCAGGCCCTTGCCGTGGATGACGCGCACGCAACGCAGGCCGTGCGTGCGCGCTTCGAAGACGAAGTCCGCCAGCGCATCGTGCGCGGCATCCGTGGTGAAGCCATGCAGGTCGAGTTCGGACTGCACGGACCAGAAACCGCGCCGCAGCTTGCCCGCGACGTCGATGCCGATGCCTTCGCGGACATAGGTCTGCTGGTGCTCGAATTCCTGGCCGATGTCCCACGATTGTGGCGCCGGGTCGTTGCCGTACTTCGACGCCTGCAGCACGTCACGCTCGTCGGCCAGCGTGTGCCGCGCGATGGGCGCGGGGCGGACGCGTGTCTGCGGCGCGCGATTCGCGGGAGGCAGGGGCTTCACGTCGGCGAAGACGCGTTTGAGATCGACGTCACCGTCCGCGTGCTTGGCGGATCCCAGCGCGCGCTTGGCATGGCTGCGCGTTTCCGCAGCACGGGCCACGGGCACGGCCGGCGGGGCCGCCACGGGTGTGGCCGCCTTCGCGGCAGCGACCAGCTTCTTCAGGTCGGTGAGCTTGGGCATGGCGCGCCCGGTGTCAGTCGGTGATCGCAGAAGCTCAGGGCAGGCTCTCGAGGAACGCCTCGGCATCGAGCGCCGCCATGCAGCCCGTGCCCGCCGACGTGACCGCCTGGCGATACACGTGGTCGGCGACGTCACCCGCGGCAAACACGCCGGGAATCGACGTTGCGGTGGCGTTGCCCTCGCTGCCACCCTTCACCTTGATATAGCCGCCCGCCATCGCGAGCTGGCCCTCGAAGATCTGCGTGTTGGGCGTGTGGCCGATCGCAATGAACACGCCGTGCACGGGCAGCTCTTCCGTCGCGTTGTTCTTGGTCGAGCGCAGCCGCAGGCCCGTGACGCCGGAAGCGTTGCCCTGCACCTCATCCAGCGTCTGGTTCCACAGCACCTTCATGTTGCCCTTGCCGCCGGTCTTGGCCATCAGCCGGTCGACCAGGATGGCCTCGGCGCGGAACTTGTCGCGGCGATGGACGACGGTGACATGCTTCGCGATGTTGGACAGGTAGAGCGCTTCCTCGACGGCGGTGTTGCCGCCGCCGATCACGGCCACGTCCTGGCCCTTGTAGAAGAACCCGTCGCAGGTCGCGCAGGCGGACACACCCTTGCCCATGAATGCCTCCTCGGACGGCAGGCCGAGGTAGCGCGCCGACGCGCCGGTGGCGATGATCAGCGCATCGCAGGTGTAGGTGTTGGTGTCGCCGACAAGGCGCAGCGGCCGCTCGTGCAGGTGCACGGTGTGGATGTGGTCGAAGATGATCTCGGTGTTGAAGCGCTCGGCGTGCTTCTGGAAGCGCACCATCAGTTCCGGGCCCTGCACGCCATCGGCATCGGCCGGCCAGTTGTCCACGTCGGTGGTCGTCATCAGCTGGCCACCTTGCGCGATGCCCGTGACCAGCACGGGCGCGAGGTTGGCACGTGCCGCGTATACTGCGGCGGTGTAGCCGGCGGGTCCGGAACCCAGGATCAACAGCCGGGCGTGCTTCGTGGTCATGCGTTTCTCGCAATGCAAAAAAGAACGGGAGTGTAGCCCATGTGGGGTGCGCTTCCGGCGATGCCAAGGTGGTCAAGCCCGGCGCCTCGGGGGCCACGCCAGGCCCTTGGCGGCTTGGCCGGCGCGCGTATAATGCGACCTGTCAAGACTCTGCGGCAACCCAATGTTTTTCAAGCGGAACGACTCTAACGTCCGACGGTCTCCCACCGCCGATGACGGCCTGTCGCCGCGTGTCGCGCGGCTGGTGCGGGAGTCGTGGTGGCTGCTGGTCGTCGTGGCCTTCCTCTACCTCGGCCTGATCCTCGGGTCGTACACGCGCACGGACCCCGGCTGGTCGTTCTCGGGCACCGGTGAGCCGCTGGCCAACCGCGGCGGCGCGATCGGCGCGTGGCTGGCCGACCTGCTGCTGTACCTCTTCGGCCTGTCGGCGTGGTGGTGGGTGGCGGGGGGCGTCGTGCTGGTCCTCGCCGGCTACCGGCGCGTCGTGAACACCGACCACTCGACCGACCAGCCCTTTGCGCTGGGGGCGCTCGGCTTCGCGCTGGTGCTGCTCGGCAGCGCATCGCTCGAGGCGTTGCGCCTGTGGAACATGAAAGTGGCATTGCCGCATGCCCCGGGTGGCGTGCTGGGCGACGCCATCGGCGGCTTCCTGGCGCGGGCGCTGGGTTTCAACGGCGCCACGCTGCTCCTTCTCGCGCTGTTCGCGATCGGCTGCTCGCTCTTCTTCGGTGTTTCATGGCTGCGCGTGATGGAACGCATCGGCGCGGGTGTCGAGATGATCATCGCGTGGTTTCGGCGGCGGCGCGAAGCGGCCGAGGACCGGCGCCTGGGCGAGGAAGCCACGGCGCTGCGCGAGCACGTGGTCGAGCAGCGCCGCGAAGTGGAACAGGAACGCGAGCCCGTCATCGTGGTCCCGCCCGTCGTGGTCGTGCAGAAGTCGGAACGCGTGGTGAAGGAGAAGCAGCGGCC
>JANNNM010000333.1:0-7026 GCA_031398535.1 Betaproteobacteria bacterium
GTGTGCATAGTTGCTGGGGATGCCCTGCGCCTCGAGGATGGCCTCCACCTGCGGACGGCAGCCGTGGACCACCACGAGACCGATGCCGAGGCTGTGCAGCAGGTTGAGGTCGTGCACCACCCCCAGGAACTCGTCGTCGGCGACCACCTCACCGCCAAAGGCGATCCCGAAGGTCTTGCCGCGAAACGAGTGGACGTAGGGCGCCGCCGAGCGGATCAGATGCACGAATGCGCGCATCGTGGCGGAATTGGCAGCAGGTGTGACGGCAGGGGCGCGGGGCATGGAGGTGGCCAATCAGGTGCGCGCGATTATAGCGTGGCATGGGTCGGCTATGATTCCAGTTTGGCGTCGCAAAATCCATGGCAACGAAGCTCCTCGAGCATCTCAATCCCGAACAACTGGCGGCGGTCACGCTGCCGCACGCGTCGGCGCTGATCCTGGCGGGCGCGGGCAGCGGCAAGACGCGGGTGCTCACCACGCGGATTGCGTGGCTTCTGGCGACAGGACAGGCGGGTCCGCTGTCGATCCTGGCGGTGACGTTCACCAACAAGGCCGCGAAGGAGATGCTGCTGCGGCTGTCGGCGTTGACGCCCGTCAACACGCGCGGCATGTGGGTGGGGACCTTCCATGGCCTGTGCAACCGGATGCTGCGCGCCCACTATCGCGAGGCGCAGCTGCCCCAGGCCTTCCAGATCCTCGACACGCAGGACCAGCTGTCGCTGATCAAGCGCCTGTATCGCGCGCACAACATCGACGACACGCGCTTCCCGCACCGGCAGTTCCAGTGGTTCGTCGCGGGCGCCAAGGACGAGGGCCTGCGGCCGAACATGGTCGAGGCGGGCGACGAGCACACGCGGCGGCAGGTGGAGCACTACGCGCTCTACGACGCGATGTGCCAGCGCGAGGGCGTGGTCGATTTCGCCGAGCTGCTGCTGCGAAGCTACGAGCTGCTGGCCGGCCACGACAGCCTGCGCGGGCACTACCAGCGGCGCTTCTCGCACCTGCTGGTGGACGAGTTCCAGGACACCAACACGCTGCAGTACAAGTGGCTGCGGATGCTCTCCGGACCGCATACCGCCGTGTTCGCTGTCGGCGACGATGACCAGTCGATCTATGCCTTCCGCGGCGCCAAGGTCGCCAACATGCAGCAATACGAGCGCGACTTCAGCACGGCGGAACAGCCGGTCAAGATGATCAAGCTGGAGCAGAACTACCGCTCGCACGGGCACATCCTCGATGCCGCCAATGCGCTCATCAAGAACAATCACGCGCGGCTCGGCAAGAACCTGTGGACGAGCGAAGGCAAGGGCGAGCCCGTCCGCGCGTTCGCCGCGCCCTCGGACCGCGACGAGGCGGCCTTCATCGTCGACATCGTGAAGAGCCTGCCCGACGATGGCGTGGCGCTCGACGAAGTGGCGCTGCTCTACCGGTCCAACGCGCAGTCGCGCGTGCTTGAGCATGCGCTGTTCGGCGCGGGCATTCCGTACCGCGTCTACGGCGGCCTGCGCTTCTTCGAGCGCGCCGAGGTGAAGCATGCGCTGGCCTACCTGCGGCTCATCTCCGCCACGCAGGACGATGGCTCGTTCCTGCGCGTCGTCAATTTCCCGCCGCGCGGGATCGGCGCGCGCTCACTCGAACAGTTGCAGGACGCGGCGCGCAATGCAGCGCAGACGCTCTACGAGGCCGCAGCAGCCGGTACGCTCGGCGGCAAGGGTGGCGGCGCGTTGACGCAGTTCATCCGGCTGATCGAGCGGCTGCAGATTGAAACGCGCGAACTGCCGTTGCCCGAGGCGGTCGAGCACGTGATCACGCATTCCGGCCTGCTGGCGCACTATCAGGCCGAGAAGGACGGACAGGACCGCGTGGAAAACCTGCAGGAGCTCGTCACGGCGGCGGACAATTTCGTGCGCGAGGTGCAGCTCGCCACCGATGCGCCGGTCCGGCTGGAACCCGCGGACCCGGACGCACCGCCGGTCACCGACGACATCGCCGCCATCAACGAAGGCGCCACCGACCCGCTGACCGCGTTTCTGACGCATGCGGCGCTGGAGGCCGGCGACACGCAGGCGGAGGCCGGGCGCGCCGCGCTGCAGTTGATGACCGTGCATTCCGCCAAGGGCCTCGAATTCCACACGGTATTCGTCACCGGGCTGGAGGAAGGCCTCTTCCCGCACGAGAACAGTCTCTCGGAGGCCGACGGCCTCGAGGAAGAGCGACGCCTGATGTACGTGGCCATCACGCGCGCGCGGCGGCGCATCTACCTGACCCACGCGCAGACGCGCATGCTGCATGGACAGACGCGCTACGGCATCCCGTCACGCTTCGTCAGCGAGCTGCCGGGAGACCTCGTGCAGTGGCTCTCGCCCTATCGCCGTCGCGCCATCGATGTCGACGATGCGGAATGGGGCCGCGTGACGAATGCGCCGCAGGCGACACCGGCGGCGCCCGGCTGGCGCATCGGGCAAAGCGTGAAGCACGCGCGTTTCGGGTTGGGTGTGATCATCGATGCCGAGGGCCGCGGAGCTGACGCCCGCGTGCAGGTCAATTTCCGCGACGAAGGCGTGAAGTGGCTGGCGCTCGAGTACGCGAAGCTCGAGGCGGCCTAGGGGCATGGCGTCAACCCGTTAAACTTGTGAGCCATGCCCGACCAAGCGCCGTCGATGGGAACCCGCCGCCACGCCTTGCGTATGCTCGGCGCCGCCAGCGCCTTTGCGCTGCTGCGACCGGTCATGGCCCACGCCCAGCCGCGTACGATCCTGTCCCGTCCGATCCCCTCCACCGGTGAACGCATGCCGGTCGTCGGGCTCGGCACATGGATCACGTTCAATGTCGGCGATGACCCCGTCGCCCGCGCTGCCTGCGCGGACGTGATGCGCAGTTTCGTCGCGGCCGGCGGGCGGATGATCGACTCGTCGCCGATGTACGGCTCGTCGCAGGATGTCATCGGGCACGGCTTGCGCCAGGCAGCGCTGACGGAGCGCATCTTCTCTGCGGACAAAGTGTGGATTTCCTCCGGCGCGCAGGGACGCGAGCAGATCGAGCGTTCGCGCGGGAAGTGGCAGGTACCCAGGTTCGACCTGGTGCAGGTCCACAACCTGCTCAACTGGCAGGACCATCTGCCCACGCTGTTCGCGCTCAAGGCCGAGGGCAGGATCCGCTACGTCGGCATATCGACGTCCGAGGGCAGGCGCGCCCGCGAGATCGAACAGCTGATGCGCAGCCAGCCGCTCGACTTCGTGCAGGTCACCTACAACCCGCTGGATCGCGAGGTCGAGGCGCGCATCCTGCCGCTGGCGCAGGAACGCGGCATCGCGGTGATCGTGAACCGGCCATTCCGCGAAGGCGCGCTGCTGCGTGATCTCGCGCGCCGGCCCCTTCCGCCCTGGGCCGCGGAAATCGGCTGCACGAGCTGGGCGCAACTGGTGCTGAAGTTCATCGTCGCGCACCCGGCCGTCACCTGCGCGATTCCGGCGACGTCGCGCGTGGCGCATGTGCGCGAGAACTTGGAGGCAGCCTACGGTGGTATGCCCGACCCGGCGCTGCGTCAGCGCATCGTCACGGCGGTGGAACGCGCCTGATGTCCGAGTGGTGGACGTACACGCCGGCGGACTTCCTGATGTTCGCGCCGCGGACCTACTGGCGCCTCGTGGAGCGGTACAACGAGGCGATCTGGCCCCTGCAGCTCGTTGGCGTGGCGTGCGGTCTCGCGCTCGTCGCCCTGGTGCACGGGAATAGGGCGCACCGCGACCGCATCATCGCGGGCCTCTTCGCCGGCTGCTGGCTGTGGATCGCCTTCGCCTTTCACTTGCAGCGATACGCCCAGATCAACTGGGCGGCAACGTGGTTCGCCGCCGCGTTTGCGTTGCAGGCGCTGCTCCTCGTCATCGTGGGGGTCGCTGCCGGCCGCATCCGTCTCGATGACACAGACGGCCGCGCACGCGCGATCGCGTCGCTGGTGATGGTCTTCGCAGTCCTCATCTATCCGCTGCTCGCACCCCTCGCCGGACGGCCCTGGTCAACGGCCGAGGTCTTTGGCCTGGCGGCCGATCCGACGGCGATCGCCACCATCGCGGTGCTTGCGCTGGTTCGCGGTCGCATCCGGTGGCTGCTGCTGGCCGTGCCGATTGGCTGGTGTGCGATCGCCACCGCGACCTTGTGGGTGATGGAGGCGCGGGAGGCCGTGGTCGTGGCAGCGGCCACGCTGCTCGCGCTGGGGCCGGCCGTGCGTCGCGGATTGCCGGTCCGACCGCGCTGAGGAGCGGGCGGTCGCGCTTACCCGGAGTGGGGTACGGATGCTGGGAGAATGAGGCCCCGTCCATGCACCCTGGAGCAGCGAATGTCAGAAGATCGCGTGCCGCTTCAACCTGATGTCCAGCCGCCGTCGGAGCGTCCGGCGCCGGTGTTCCATACGACGATCAACGTCCGCAGCACGTCGCTTGCCGTGCTGGCCATCATTGCGATCATCGGACTTCTGTATTTCGCCCGGGCGGTGTTCATTCCCATCGCCATTGCGGTGCTGGTGAGTTACACGTTGACGCCCGTCGTCGAGTGGTTGAAGAAGAGAGCCAGGCTGCCCAATGCTGCGGGCGCGGGATTGACGCTTGCCGCGATCATCGTGGGCGTCGGTTTCGGCCTCGAATCTCTTCAGCCGCAGGCAATCCAGATCCTCGATATCGTGCCCCGCGCCACGGAGAAGTTCAGCACGGCCTTGCGGAACAGTGCGCTCGGGCCACCGGGGGCGGTCGGCAAGATGCAAAAAGCCGCGAGCGAGATCGAGAAAGCCGCCAATGCGGCGGGGACGACATCGAGTGTGCCTGTCACTCCATCAGGAGGCGCCGCCAGGGTGCCCGCCGATTCTGCCGGGTTCAAGGTTCGGGACTATGTCGTGATGGGAACGGCAAGCGCGGTTGCGGGGGTCGGCCAGTTGGTCGTGGTCGTGGCGCTGGTGTACTTCCTGCTCATTGCCGGTGACAGCTTCAGACGCACGCTGATGCGCATCAGCGGCGATACGTTGTCGAAGAAGAAGATCACCCTGCAGATCCTTGAAGAAATCAACTCTCAGATCCAGCGATACCTGCTCGTCCAGTTCGCGACGAGCGCGTTGCTGGGCTTCGTCACCTGGCTGGCGTTTGCCTGGATCGGACTCGACAACGCGCTGTTCTGGGGATGCGTGGGCGGCGTGCTGCATCTCATTCCCTACGCGGGACCCACCGCGTTCATCCTCCTTGTCGGCCTGGTCGCGTACGCGCAATTCGACACCTTGCAACCGGTCGTCCTCGTCATCGGCGGCTCCCTCGCCATCGTCAGCGTGATCGGGCTGCTGCTCGTGCCATGGTTGACGCAGCGGGTGGGCCGGCTCAATGCGGTCACCGTATTCATTTCACTGCTCGTCTGGGGTTGGCTGTGGGGTATCTGGGGCCTGCTACTGGGCATTCCGATCGTCATGGCGATCAACGCCGTTTGCGAACGCGTCGAGGAGCTGCAACCCATCAGCGAATTTCTTGGGTACGCACCGAAGAAGTAGAAGGACGAGCACCCGCGTCCAGCAACTCCAGCGTCGCCGCGACGGTGGCAAGACGGATGCGGAGGGTCAATCCGTCCGATCCGCCCAGACACATGACACGGCAGAAGTTGTTGGACGGCGACTCGAAGTCGCAATGCGACGCCCCTTCGATCACCTCCATCCGGCGCAAGTGGGGAAGCGCGCGTGCGATGCTGCGGCCGCTGACGAACAGATTGCAGCCGGACGGCTGCGCAAGGAGCACGATCGCGGGGGCGGAGATTGCCGCCGCGGCATCGCGGCCGGTGCCGGTCCGGTCGACGGGGTCGAGGCCAACCCAGCCGGCCAATCCCGGTAACCGGGCCGAGGCCAGCACCGTGGCCAGTCCCCCGGCGGAGGTTCCGATCAGCACGAGCCGCGAACGTTCGAGCGGGGGCAAGCCGAAGGCGCCGGCTTCGAGTTGCTGCGCGATTTCGACGATGTCGTCGCCATTGCCCCACAGGTTCATCACATTCGGCAGATCCGGGATCACGGCCGTCACCCCGGCATCGGCCAGCGCACGACCGAGATCGCTATGCCGCGACCGCGACCGCGTCCAGCCGTGCGCGACCACGGCCACGCCTTCCGACTTGGTGCGAAGCGGCCGGTAGATGTCGACGTTCTGATCGAACCCGGCAAGGGTAGTCGATTCCGTATGGACGGCAATCGGCAAACCCTGGGCATGCGCCAGCGGCGCCACGACCAGTATCCCGATCAGCCCGAGCGCGAATCGCCAGGCCCGACAAGCCTCGGCGTTCCTGCCTGACGAATCAGTCCTCGACATACCCAAGCACCAATTCGATCGATTGGTTTCGGCATTCGCGGACATCGGTCGTGGCGAGATGTCGCGGGCCGGTGCGCAGCGGGCTTTGCACTGTGCCGAGGCACCGCAGCAGCGCGCGAGGCGACGCCCCGTCGCGGATCGGACGGATGTGTCCCAGCAGCGCGATCTTTTCATATCGTTCGCAGGCATCATCGGTCGACAGGAAATGCTCCGGGCTATCGGGTCGCTTCAACGGAAAGTTGCACAGGTAGAGGGCCACCGCATCGGCACCTCCGTCCACCAGCACCTTGAACGGCTGTCCTTCCGGGACATAGGCCCCTGCCGGCGTCGTGCCCGTCGGCGCGTAGGTGCGGTCTCCCGTGGAGGGATCGAACCAGCGCGCAATGCGCTTCGTCGACGCACTGGCGCGATCCACCGAACGTGCGGGTCGCGGAAAATCAGGATCCACGTAGGCTGCAGCGTCGATCTTCCGGTCGAACAGATGGACGTCGCCTTCAAAGGGCTGCGCAGACTTCGCGGGGATCGCGGAGCGGGTCGATCGACACCCTGCGGCCAGCTTCTCGACCAGCGTCGGGTGAAGCGTCACGCGGACCTGCGAGCCCGCCAGGTGGTCATGGAAGAATTCTTGGAAAGGCTGGGGCGGCTCGATGCGCGGCAGTTGTATGCGCATGCCGTTCTCGAATTCCACCGCGAACGTGCCCCC
>JANNNM010000343.1:0-7116 GCA_031398535.1 Betaproteobacteria bacterium
GCAGGTTGGACGCGATGGGATTGCTGCCCCAGATCAATATGAGTTTGCTGTTCTCGTATTGCTCGACGTCCATGCCGATGGTGGCACCGATGACGCTGACCCAGCCGGCCTTGCCGGCGGAGGCGCAGATCGTGCGGTCGAGCAGGGACGCGCCCAGCCGGTGGAAGAAGCGCCGGTCCATCGACCCGTATTGCAGCAGGCCCATCGTGCCGGCATAGCTGTAGGGCAGGATGGCCTGCGGGCCGTCGGGCGAGTCCGCGATGGCGCCGAACTTCCCGGCAATGGTGGCAAGGGCCTCGTCCCATGTAATGCGTTCGAAGCGGCCTTCGCCCTTGCGGCCAACGCGCTTCATCGGATGCAGCACGCGCTGGTCGGAGTACGTGCGGTCGAGATAGCGCGCGACCTTGGTGCACAGCACGCCGGCGGTGGCGGGGTGGTCGGGCGCGCCGCGGATGGCGATCGCGCGACCGTTTTCCACCGTGGTGAGCAGCGCGCAGGTATCGGGGCAGTCGTGCGGGCAGGCGCCGCGCACAACGTGGCGATCCGAAGGGACGGGAGGCGTCGACGACATGGTGCTCATTGTACGCAACGCGCGGGTTGGCCGACTTCGCCTTATGCTATGCGCATGACGACGTTGCCTGCAATGCGGACCGTGTCCTTTGCCGACGGCACCACCGTTCCCGCGATGGGCCTCGGCACGTGGCGGATGGGTGAAGCGCGGGCGGACGCCGCGCGCGAAGTGGCTGCGCTGGTCCACGGCCTCGATCTCGGCATGACCTTGATCGACACCGCCGAAATGTACGGGGAGGGCGGTGCCGAGGAAATCGTCGCGAGGGCGCTGCAGGGACGGCGCGACGATGCCTTCATCGTCAGCAAGGTGTATCCGCAGAACGCCGGGGCAAAGAGCGCGCCGGCCGCCTGCGAGCGCAGCCTGCGGCGCCTGCGCACCGACCGGATCGATCTGTATCTGCTGCACTGGCCGGGAAGCATCCCGATCGCGGAAACGGTCGAGGCCTTCGAGCGCCTGCGCGGGGCCGGCAAGATCGTGCGCTGGGGGGTATCGAATTTCGACGCGCGCGCAATGCGTACGCTGGTCGCGACGAAAAGCGGCGGCCATTGTGCAACCAATCAGGTGCTGTACAACTTGGCGGAACGCGGCGTCGAGTTCGACCTGCTGCCGTGGTGCGCGGGACGGCAGATGCCGGTGATGGCCTATTCGCCGGTCAACCAGGGCGCGCTTGCCACGCACCGGAAGCTTGCCGCGCTGGCAGCCGGGCATAACGTGACAGCAGCCCAGCTGGCACTGGCGTGGACGATGCGCGATCCACGGGTGATCACGATCCCGAAATCCTCGACGCTGGCGCGCGTGGACGAAAATCGGCGCGCGGCGGCGCTGGTGCTGACGCCGGATGTCACCCGGCAACTGGATGGGTTGTTTCCGCCGCCACGCGGGGCTGCGCCGCTCGCGATGCTGTAGATACCGCTGGTCGGTGGAAGCGTGGTTGCCTTGAGGCTGGAAGGCCTCTGAACCACAACATATCGCGTGGTTTCAACAGGTTGTCTACCGTCTGTCGCGTTGGCACGGTTGCTGCTCTATGTCTGTCATCGGGCTTGCGACGTTCCGCCCAATCCAGACAGGAGAGGCACCATGACCTATACCTATTATGACTACCTCGATCTGGCGCCTGGCGCATGCCCGGCCCGCATCGAGGCCGCGTATGCGGCGGTGCTGGAACGCTTTCAATTCGGAGCGACCGACTCCGGCCAGGATCTTTCGCAGCTGGTGCGGATGATCCACGCCGCGTACGAGGTGCTGAGCTCGCCCGAGCGCCGCAAGGGCTACGACGCGCAACTGGCGCTCGAAGCCGCCGCGGCCGATGAGGAACTGAAGTCCACGCTGGATGCACAGCCCGGTTTCATGACGCGTCGCGTGCAGGATGTCCCCGCGCAGATGCACGCTGCCTTCGCGTCGCTTGCGGCCTGACGACCGCGCCAGCGCACTTCACCAGGTTACGGCCGCCGGGAAAGTACTTTTTTCCAGACTGCAAACAGCGATGCGGTCGGCGGCCGTATTCAAATCACGTTACCGGAAGCATGTTCATGCGAACTCGATCAGAAGGTAGTGGCAATACCGCGCGAGTCCCGTTGCGTCGGGGTCCTTCACGCAGCGCGTCGTACAACGCGCGCGTGGCCGTGGCCCGGCGTGCCGCGCGGCGCGCGACGCCCATGCCGCGGCAGTGCGCGCGGCGCACCCGGCCGGTGGCGCTGACGCCCCGCGGCTTCGTGCCGCTGATCGTGCACTAGCCGCACCATCGTCCCGTTCGCTTCATGCAGCGCCGGCCCTGGCCGAAGCTGCGCATGTCTGCCTCACCTCATCCATCCGGCTTAAGGCTGCGCGCAGCGATTGCGTGTTCAATCGTGCTGTCGCATGGCCTTTCGTCGGCTGTTCAACATTGTGTTCACATCGACCACGACGCTGGCAAAGTTCTTGCAAGGGTATTCGCATTCACTTTAACCAACGGTGCAGTCACGCTGCTGCGCCCACCCGGAGATCACGTTCGTGGACAAGTGCGTCGCCTGCCAGTTCTATGACCGCCAGATGGCCAAGCCCACGGACGCTCGTGGCGTGCAATGGGGACAATGCCGGCGTTCGGCGCCCATGCTGCATCCGATCAATGCCAAGTCGTACATGATCGAAGGCGTGTGGCCGCACGTGCGTGACGACGACTGGTGCGGCGAATGGAAAGTGGCGCAGCGTCCGCTGCAGGTTCGTCCCTCGGAAAGCGCCGCTGCAGGCGCCATGCATGCGGGCATTTCGCCGGCCTCCGCGCGCCCCGGGGTCCTGGCATCGCTGCAGTCGCATCAATCCTCGCACGGCAATACCGGCGCCTTTCCGGTTGCGTCCTCCAGCGCGCAGGCTGCCGCCGGGCGCGGCGACTGACGCGTCACGCCGCGTAGCATCCCGCCGTGCACCGGGCGTGCGCGGCACACCCGGCAAACGGTGCTAGAGTCATTGTCGATCGCGGCGCCCTGTGGCGCCGCGCTGCCATTCCCGACATGCCCCACTCCGAACTTGCCGCCGCCCTGGCGGACGGCCACGTCGTGGTCACGCCCAACAAGCGGCTGGCACGAACGCTCACCGCGCAGCACGATGCGGCGGCCATCGCGCTTGGCGCCACCGCATGGACCGCCGCGCGCGTGTTGCCGTGGAGCGCGTGGCTGCAGGCCCTGTGGAACGACCTGCTGGCTGCCGGGGCGCAACAGGATGCGCGCGCGTTGCTGTCGGCCGAAGGCGCCGCCTGGCTGTGGGATGGCATCGTGGCTGCCGACAGTTCGCTGCTCGATGCCCGCGGCGCCGCCGAGTCCGCCGCCTCGGCCTGGACCCTCTTTCACGCGTGGCGCGCGCCCGGCGAGAGTTTCGCGGCCTGGCAGCACGCCGGCATTCACGACGATGCGGCCGCGTTCAGCCGGTGGGGTACGCGCTACCAGGGCGCGCTCGCGCAACGGCACCTGCTCGACGCCGCGCTGCTGGCCGATGTCCTGACAGAGGCTGCGGATCGCGTGCCGGCATGGCATGAAGCGCCGGTGCTGCTGGCCGGATTTCTCGAATGGACGCCCCAGCAACTGCGGCTGCTGGCGGCGCTGGAGGCGGGCGGCATGACGCTCGCGCGCATCGCGTTGCCGACGGCACGTAATTCGACCTGTACGCGCACGTCATATGCCACGCCCGAGGCCGAAGTCACGGCGGCGCTGGTGCATGCACGCGACATCGCCGCGGTTGACCCCGACGTCCGAGTCGGCATCGTCATCAGTAACCTGGCGCAATGCCGCGACGCGGTTCTCGCCGCCGCCGACGATATCCTGTGTCCGGAACTGGCTGACGTCGCCGACGCCGATGCGCCGCGGCCTTACGACCTGTCGCTCGGCGTGGAATTGGCGGACGTGCCACTGGTGGCGACCGCGCTGCATCTCATCGAGTGGGCAGGCGGCGCGTTGCCCATGTCCGTGGCGGCGGCGGTGCTGCGCTCGCCGTACCTGCCGGGCGAGGTCGCCCATGGCTGGCGCCGCGCGGCCATTGAACGTCGCTGGCGCGAGGCCGGCGTGCAGCACGTGACGGTGGGCGCTGCCGTCGCGGCGTTGCCGGCAGGCGACCCGCTTGCCGGGGCGTGGGCCGGGGGTGCGCCGCCGGCCATTGCGCGCCAGCCACCGTCGGCGTGGGCGGCGGCATGGCGCGCGTGGCTGGCGGAGGCTGGCTGGCCCGGCGTGCAGCCGCTCGGCAGCAGCGAGTGGCAGGCGCGTGATGCGTGGTGGCACGTGCTGGGCGCGTTTGCGTCGCTCGACGGCGTGATGGGCGTCGTTACGCGCGACGATGCGCTGGGGGCGGTGCGTGCCATGGCCAGGCGCGCTGTGTTCCAGCCCCAGACGCGCGGCGCGCGGATCCAGATCCTCGGCATCCTGGAAGCCACCGGATTGTCGTTCGACCGGTTGTGGATTGCCGGCATGTCGGCAGGACGCTGGCCACCGGCTGCCGCACCGCAGGCCTTGCTGCCGCTGGCGTGGCAGCGCGATCACGGCGTCCCGCATGCCGACGCGCCGCGCACGCTGGCGTTTGCGCGCGCGGTCACGGCCACCTTGGCGAACGCCGCGCCCGTGGTCATCGCGAGCTGCGCCCAGCGCGAAGACGATGCGCCGGCGGCGGTGTCGAGCCTGATTGCCGCATGGCCGGAGCAGTCCGCAATCGTTGTCTCCGCAACGGCGGGACGGATGCGCGCGATGGCCGTCACGCGCCCGGTTCCGGAGTCGCAGGCGGATGTACACGGACCTGCGTTGCCGGTTGGCGCTCGCGCGGAGGGCGGGGTGGGCGTCGTCGAGACCCAGAGCGCCTGTCCGTTCCAGGCCTTTGCCAAGTACCGCTTGCGGCAGGAGGCGTGGCCCGACCTCGCCGCGGGTTTGCAAGCCGACGAGCGCGGCATCGTGCTGCACCGGGTGCTGGCGACGTTCTGGTCGGCCGTGCGCAGCCATGCCAACCTCATCGCATTGACGCCGGCCGACCTGGACGCCCGCATTGCGGCCGCCGTGGACGTGGGCAAGGCGGAACTCGACGCCCGCCGCTGGCGCGCGCTGCCGGCGCCCGTCGCCGCGGCGGAGGCCGAGCGTCTCGCGACGATCACCCGCGCGTGGCTCGACACGATCGAACGCGAGCGTCCGCCGTTCGTGGTGGACGAGAGCGAAGAACGGCATCCGTTGCGGCTGGGCGATCTCGAATTCCAGTTGCGCATCGACCGCGTGGACCGCCTGCCCGACGGCAGCCGCATCGTGATCGATTACAAGTCCGGACGCGCACCGGCGCGCGGCCAGTGGTTTGCCGAGCGCCCGCAGGGAACGCAGCTCGGCATGTACACGCTGGCGCTGCAGGCAGGCGGCGCGCCGCAGGATGTTCGCGCGGTGGCGTATGGCCAGATGAAGGCCGGCGACGTGAAGGTCATCGGCCTGGCCGCCGACGCTGACGTGTGGCCAGCGCTGCCCACACCCTCGTCCGGCCGGTCGAAGCTGCCGATCGCGGACTGGCCGGGCGCCATCGAGTTCTGGGAATCGAACTACGGCATGCTCGCCTCCGACTTTCGCGACGGCGCCGCGCAAGTGTTGCCGCGCAATGCGCAGGCATGCCGCCATTGTCCGATGGATGGGCTGTGCCGGATCCAGCGGCTGGACGACCCGGTGCTGACGGTCGAGGGCGTAGGCGAAGGCAGCGGAGACGATGGTGACGATGCCTGATGCCGCTGCCAGCGCCGACGACAGCGCCGCGCGTGCACGGGCGCTGGACGTCGGCTCGTCGTTCCTCGTGCAGGCACCCGCAGGCTCGGGCAAGACCGGACTGCTGATCCAGCGCGTGCTGGCGCTGCTGGCGACGGTCGAGCGACCGGAACAGATCCTGGCGATGACCTTCACGCGCAAGGCGGCGGCAGAAATGCGCGAACGCGTGTTGCACGCATTGCGCGACGCGCGCGACGAGCTTCCCGTCGATGCGCACGATGCCCATGCGGTGCGCACGCGCGCGCTGGCGCAGGCGGCGCTGGCGCGGGACGCGGCGGCCGACTGGCAACTCGTCGACAATCCGTCGCGGCTGCGCGTGCTGACGATCGACGCGCTGGCGGCGGCGTTTGCGCGACAGGCGCCGGTCACCACCGGACTCGGCGCGCTGCCTGCCTTCGTGGACAACGCCGACGGACTCTACGGCGAGGCCGTGCTGGCGGCGCTGCGCGGCGCCGCGGGCAGCGATCCGGCGTGGCGCACCTTCCTGGCCCACCTCCCGGCCCCACCCCGCCAACGAGGCCGCCCCGGCTGCCGCGCGGCGGGCCGACTTGCGGGGCCGGCGCGACCAGTGGCGCGATCGGCTGCCGCTGGGTCGCGCGGGTCCGGAGGTGCGCCGCGCACTCGAAGGCGCGTTGAGCTACGAAGCCGATGCCGCCATGGCGCGGCTGCGCACGATGTTGCCCCAATTGCTGGTTGAGGAACTGTGCTCGCACGCCGCGTTTGCCGGTGCGTGCTTCCACGCCGAAGGCAGGGCCGAATTGGCCGCAGTGATGGCCGCATTGGTCGCCGGTGGCGGCCTGCCGCCAGCGTCGGTTGACGCGCTTGCCGCATGGCTGGGACTCGCAGACTGGCTGCTGCTGAAGGACAAGCCGCAGCTGCGCACACGCCTGACAGCCAAGGAGGGCTTTCCCGCCGTCGACAAGAAGGCGGACCCCGCCGGATTGCGTCCCGCGGCGAAGGCCGCGATGACCACGTGGTTGGAGTCTGTCAATGCCGTCCCGGGCTGGGCCACCGCGCTGCATGCGATCCGGACGCTTCCGCCCGCGCGCTACGACGACGGCGCCTGGGCCTTCGTGGCCGGCACCCTCGAACTGCTGCCGACGCTGGCCGCGCAATTGCAGCTGGTGTTCGCACGCCGCGGCGAAACGGATTTCAGCGAAGCGACATTGCGCGCCCTTGCCGCGTTGGGCGACACGGAAGCCCCCGGCGATCTTCTGCTGGCCGCCGACCTGTCCATCGCGCATTTGCTGGTTGATGAATTCCAGGACACGTCATGGACCCATCTTGCGCTGATCGGGCGGC
>JANNNM010000358.1:0-2536 GCA_031398535.1 Betaproteobacteria bacterium
AGCCGCTGCGCTTCATCGCGGGTGCCGCCATCACACCCAGCAACGTGACCGAGGACCCGACGATGCCGGTGGCAGCCGCAAAGATCGTGGCCGTGAGCAGCACGGCCAGGTAGAGCGAACCGCGCACGCCCGCCAAGGCGAGCTGTACGCCGCGGAAGAGGCGCTCCATCAATCCCGATTGTTCGAGCAGATACCCCATGAAGAGGAAGAACGGTACCGACGCGAGTGTTGGATCGCGCATCACTGAAAAGAACTGCAGCGTCATCAGGTGGAGCGCCAGCGGTCCCAAGGCGATGAAACCGCCGATCATGCCCACGGCCAGCAGCGTGAAGGCAATCGGAAAGCCGATGAAGATGGCGCCGAACAGGACGGCAAGCAGCAGGATGCCGACCCACTCGGTACTCAACTGAGGACCTCGCCGTCATCGACGCCGGGAATCGCGATGAACGCGCCGCCACGCATGCGCGCCCAGCACTTGATGCACTCGGACACGCCCTGCACCAGCAGCAGCGCACCGGAGAGCGGCATCATGAACTTGAAGGGCCACACCAGCGGCAGCCACGGGCTGGTGACGATGCGCTCGTTCTGGCCGAAGGACTTGAGGAAGTATTCCCACGTCAGCCACGTGAAGACGAGCATTGCCGGAAAGAAGAACACGGCGTAGCACACGAGGTCGACGATCGCCTGGGTGCGCGGTGACCAGCGGCTGTAGTAGCTGTCGGTACGGATATGGCCGCCGCGCTGCAGCGTCCACGCCGAGCCCACCATGAAGAACGTGCCGTAGAGCATGAATGTCATGTCGTAGGCCCAGATGGTCGGCGCGTTGAAGAGGTAGCGCGCGAATACTTCATACACCAGCGACAGCACCATCGGCAGGATCAGCCAGGCGACGGCCTTGCCGGTGAAACGCGTGATGAGATCGAGCACCCGCGTGAATCGCGCAGGTCCCGCAGGGACGAAAGGCATGGACGCTCCGGCAACGAGGGGTCGGACGGCGCGCGTGGGCGCGCCGACGAACAGCGGGGGCGGCGCTCCGGCGCCGCCCCATGCGTGCCGTTACTTCGGCGGCGCGGCCAGTGCTGCGTTGCCGAGGTTGGTGTACAGGTCGTTGATCTTCGTCCAATACGGCACGACCACCTTCGCGAAGTTACGCTGCGAGTCCAGCACTTCCTTGAAGAAGGCGTCCTTGGCCGAGTACCGTTCGAGGATCACATTGGTGGCACGAACGAACTCGGGGAAGAAATCCTTCGGCGTGTCGTGGATCGTGACCTTGAATTCGTTGCGGAGACGCACGACCGCCTGCGCATTGCGGTACACGTTAAAGGTGTAGGTCTCCATCATCGACGCCATCGCGGCCGTCCGCATGATTTCCTTCAGGTCAGGCGAAAGCTTGTCCCACACGGTCTTGTTGATCAGGATCTCGCCGATGTCGGTCGACTGATGCAGGCCCTGCAGGTAGTAGTTCTTCCACACCGTCTGCAGGCCAAGGTTCAAGTCATCGGCCGGACCGATCCATTCTGCGGCGTCGATCACGCCGCGCTGTGCGGCCGGGACGATTTCACCGCCCGGCATGGCGACCGCGGCCACGCCCATTTCCTTGAAGATCTCGCCGGTGATGCCGGGTGGCGAGCGGTACTTCATCTTCTTGAAGTCGGCCACCGAGTTGATCGGCGTCTTGAACCAGCCGAGCGGATCCGGGCCCATCGGCTGCACGAACAACGGTTCGACGTTGACCTTCAGCACATCCCGGTAGAGCTTGCGGTAGAGGTCGTAGCCGCCGCCTTCGTAGATCCACGCCACATGTGAAAGCTGGTCGAGGCCCACGCCCGCACCGGCCATCGGATTGCTGAAGAGGCCCGCCGCGGGATGCTTGCCGGACCAGTAGTGCGTCCATGCATAGCCGCCTTCGACAATGCCCTTGTCGACGGCATCCAGGATCTCGAACGCCGGGACGATGGCGCCATCCGGCAACATCTCCATCTTGATGCGACCGGCGGACATCCGGTCGACCCGATCCCCCATGCGCTTCAGCAACTCGAAATAGATGCTGGCCGACGGCACTGCGGTCTGGATCCGCATCTTGACGGGCGCCTGCGCGGTCTGGGCGATCGCGACGCTGGCGGCGAGCGCCGTGGCGACGAACGCCACCGCACCCCTGACGAGCCAATGATTGTTCATGAATCCTCCTGGACTGATGACACACCGGATGGTGCGGCAGGTGCGACGCGTCGCATCGTTGGCGATCTGCGTTCACGAGGAATGTAGACAGACTCGCTGCGGTTGGCAATATCTTTCCACAAAATTCGGTCATGGATATTTCATTTTTCGATAAGCTAATGCAAATGAGATCGACAAGCTGTTTCGATGTGGACGCGTGCGCGCGCGTGCGCGACGATCATGACCATGACTGAATTCGACACCATCATCGTCGGCGGCGGCACCGCGGGTTGCGTGCTGGCCAATCGCCTCACCGCCGACGGCAAACACACCGTGTTGCTGCTCGAGGCCGGGCCTGCGGATCGCTACGTGTGGATCC
>JANNNM010000432.1:0-1049 GCA_031398535.1 Betaproteobacteria bacterium
GCTTGCCGGCCGCGCCGACGTTCCCAGGGTCGAGCAGCGTGGCGACGATCGCGCGATCGGGGATCGCCCGCGCGCGCCCGTGGCGCCGATCTCCACGCAGCCGCTCGTGATGATCGTCGACGACTCGCTGACGGTGCGCAAGATCACGAGCCGCCTGCTGACGCGCGAAGGCTTCGCGGTCACCACCGCGAAGGATGGCGTGGACGGGTTGCAGGTGCTGAGCGAAACGGTGCCCGACGTCATCCTGCTCGACATCGAGATGCCGCGGATGGACGGCTTCGAGTTCACCAAGACGATCAAGGGCGACACGCGTTACGTCAACATCCCGATCATCATGATCACGTCGCGCACCGCGGAGAAGCATCGCAACATGGCCGCGGAACTCGGCGTCGACATGTACCTTGGCAAGCCGTACCAGGAAGAGGAACTGCTGCGGCACCTGCGCGAAATGACCGGGGTCACCGCCACGCATTGACGGCAGGTCCGGTGGCGTTGCTTCCCGAACGGCGCGCGACCCCGCGCCGTTTTCTTTTGGGGCGTCGATCACGCCCGCGCGGTCCGGGCCATATTGCGGCGCAGTAACGCGATGGCAGTCGAATAGGCTAAATTGCCTGTTCAACTCCCCGGAGGAGGCGCAATGCCGAACTACGCCACGGAGAATCTGCGCACGGTGGCCCTGGTGGGCCAGGGCGGCGCGGGCAAGACCACGCTGGCGGAAGCGCTGCTGGTCCGGGCCGGTGCGTTGACCGCCGCCGGCAGCGTGGAGCGCGGCACGACTGCCAGCGACTTCGACGCCTTCGAGAAGCAGTACCAGCACTCGCTGCGTTCATCGCTGCTGCACCTCGAGACCGGCGGCACGCGTGTCCACCTGATCGACACACCGGGGTTTCCCGACTTCATCGGGCAGGCCAGCGGCGCGCACGACGCCGTGGAGACCGCGGCGGTGGTGATCAACGCGCTGGCCGGCATCGAGATGGTGGCGGTGCGGATGATGGAGCAGGCCGCCCGCCGCCGACTGTGCCGAGTCATCGTCGTCAACAAGATCGACG
>JANNNM010000436.1:0-8397 GCA_031398535.1 Betaproteobacteria bacterium
GGTTTCACCGCCAAGGTGGACGATGGCGACCCCAAGGATCTCGACTACCCCTACTTTGTCACGGCCCACGAGGTGGCGCATCAATGGTGGGCGCACCAGGAGGTGCCGGCCAATGTGCAGGGCGCGGAGTTCATCACCGAGAGCCTGTCCGAGTACGCGGCGCTGATGGTGATGAAGCACAAGTACGGCGACGCCAGGATGCGCCGGTTCCTGATGTACGAGCTCGACCGCTACCTGCTGGGCCGCGGCACGGAACAGAAGGGCGAACCCACGCTGCTGCGTGCCGATGGCGCCGCGTACGTGCACTACCAGAAGGGCGCGCTGGTGCTCTACGCGCTGCAGGACGTCATCGGCGAGGCTGCGCTCAACGACGCGCTGGCGGCGTTCGTGAAGAAGTGGCGCTTCAAGGGGCCGCCGTATCCGACGTCGCGCGATTTCCTGGCGGAGTTGAAGCGCGTGACGCCCGCCGAACACCAGGGCCTGCTCGAGGACTTCATCGAGAACATCACGCTCTTCGATGATCGCGCCGTGCGCGCAACGGCGCGGAAGCTGCCGGACGGCAAGACCGAGGTGACACTGGTCGCCACGGCCCGGAAGATTCGCGCCGACCGCGCCGGCAACGAGAAGGACGCGCCGATGCACGTGCCGGTGGACATCGGCGTGCAGGATGCCAAGGGCAACTGGCTTTTCCTCGAGAAGCGGCCGGTGACGTCAGGCGAGAATACCTTCGTCGTGACGGTCACCGGAGAACCGAAGCGCGCCGGCATCGACCCGCTGCACAAGCTGATCGACCGCGACACCAGCGACAACCTGGTCGATATCACGCAGTAGCCGCGCTGCCCGGGAACATCGCGCGCCACGACTCGGCGTCCATCTCGGTCTTGAACTTGTGGCCGTCCTTCAGGGCCTGTACGCGAGCCGCGGCGGGACGCGCGTTGACCTCGTCGACCAGCCGCTTGACGTTGGAGTACTTCGCCCACGCTTCCTCGCCCAGCACGAAACCGGCGATGCGCGCCCAGCCCCAAACGTCCATGTCGACGATCGTGTAGGTGTCGCCCAGCATGTAGCGGTGCTTCGCCAACTGCGCGTCGAGGATGCCGTAATGGCGGTTGGCCTCGAACGCATACCGGGTGATCGCGTAGGGCAGCTTTTCCGGCGCGTACTGGTTGAAGTGCACCGCCTGGCCCGAGTAGGGGCCGAGTCCCGTGCCCACGAACATCATCCAGGACAGCAGCCGGCCGCGGTCTGCCGGGGTATCGGGCGGCAGGAACTGGCCGGTCTTCTCGGCCAGGTAGAGCAGGATGGCGTTGCTGTCGAACACGGTGACATCGCCGTCGACGATCGCCGGCACCTTGGCGTTGGGATTGATGGCCAGGAACGCCGGCGCGTGCTGCTCCCCCTTGCGGGTATCCACCGGCACCGGCTGGTAGGGCAGGCCCATTTCCTCCAGGCACAAGGCCACTTTGGTAGGGTTGGGCGCGGCGTTGTAGTAGAACTTGATCATCGAAAGCCTCGAAAAGGGAGTCCGGGCGGGATGTGCGCCACGTCAGGGGCGGCAGGTGACGGAACGCGCCGGTGGGGAACCATTCTACGTCCAACCAGCGGAAGGCCCACGCATGGCCAGAGGCGGGGCGACCGTTCCGGCCAGCGTGATGTCACGCTGGTACGAAGCTTGCATGTTGTAGGCCATAGCCCACCCTTCAGCCGCCTCCATGGAACTCAGCCTCGTCGACATCAAGCCCCCCGCAGACGCCGAACGCAACCCCGGTGCCGAGGCCCCGACACTCGATTTTCCGCAACTGGAACTGGAGCCGATGACGCTGGCGCCCGACCCGGCGACTGCGCCTGCGCCGGCCCCGGCCCCGGCCACCGCCGCGCCGACCGTTGCGCCGCCGGTCACTGCGACAACGCCCGAAGCCGATCCCCTCTCCAGCCTGCAGCTCGTCGACATGGCACCGGCTGCGGCCGAGCCCGCGCCCGCGCATGAGATCGAGATCGAAGCCGTGGGCAAGCGCCGCACACCCCGACCCATCGACGGCATCCCGGCCCCGACGGACGAATTCGGCGCCGAAGCCCTGCGCGAGTACCAGGACGGCAACATCGACCTGCCGCTGTGGTCGCGTGCCATCTCCCAGCACGAAGGCGACCAGACCGCGGCCATCATCGCCTACCTGCGTGCCCGTGCCACCGTTCTGAAGCTCGATCGCCGCCAGCGACGGCTTACCGATCCCAATCCGCCGGTGCGGGCTGCCGTGCCGGTCCGGCCGCGACCCTTCCTGCAGGACGACGACGAACCCTACGTCGAGCCGCCGTCCCGCGCGGCCGTCGTGCGGCGTTACGCGATGTTCGCGGCGCCCGTGGTCGCGATCCTTGCCGTCGGCGTGTGGTGGATGGTGTCGAACGGCGGCAGCGATTCGGCCCCAGGCGTCGAGCCCGACCGCGGCACCCGTGGTGGCCGGCAGCGCTCCGTTGGCCAAAGCCCCGGTCCGCGCACCTCGCGTCACCAAGGAGGAGGACCCCGGCACGTACTTCTCCGGCAAGATCCTCGACCTCAAGTCGGCCGGCAACTGGAATGTGCTGGTGCTGTTCGCCTCCGAGTGGACACGCAAGCAACCGGACAACGCCACGGCATGGCGCGAACTGAGCATGGGCTACACCAACATGCGCCAGTACGCCGATGCACTTGAGGCCGGCACCACGGCCGCGAAGCTGGCGCCGACCGATCCGCTGGTCTGGCGCAACCTCGCGCAGGTGAACATCGACCTCAAGGAACCGGAAGCGGCGTTGAAGGCCTACGAGAAAGCGGCCGCGCTCAACGACCTCGATGTGTACAGCATGCTGCAGGTCGGCCTCCTCAACGTCGACCTCAACCGGTTGCCGCAGGCACGCGAAGCCTTCGATCGCGTGCTGGCGGCCGACCCCGACAATCCGGAAGCGTTGTGTGGCACCGCGTCGATCGCGCAACGGCAGGGGCGCGGCAAGGATGCCGACGCCGCGTCGAAGCAGTTGCGCGCCGGTGACCGCAAGTGCCGCGAGGTACCAGCCACCCCTGCGGTGGCCGTTGCCACCCGCAAGTAGCGCAGGCGCCGACCCCATCGGGCTATCATGCCCCGACGGTGATCGAGGCAGGTGGCGCATGCGCAGCGCAGGTGCGGGCTTCTCCATGATGGAAATACTGGTGGCGCTGGCGATCGTCGCCATCCTCGCCACGCTGGCCATTCCGTCGATGCAGAACAGCATCGTGCGCGACCAGATCGTGCAGGCCGCGCCGCTCGCCAACATCGCGAAGAAACCGGTCGAGGTGCTGTGGGCGGCAGCGCAACTGTTTCCGGCGGACAACGCCGCCGCCGGTTTGCCCGCTGCCGACAAGATCGTGAACAACTACGTCAGCGCCGTCGTCGTGCAGGACGGTGCCATCCACATCACGTTCGGCAACAACGTCAACGGCGCGATCAGGGGCAAGATCCTCACGTTTCGTCCCGCCGTCGTGGAGGATGCGCCGGTCGTGCCCGTGGCGTGGGTCTGCGCGTTCGCACCCGCGCCGGACAAAATGACGGTCAAGGGCGAGAACCGCACCGACATCCCGGTCGGCATGCTGCCGTTCAATTGCAAGGCCTCCTGACGCACGTTTGACCACGCGGCGCCACTCGTGACACACTGCGCGCCGCAGCGTGCCCCTTCCTTCCACGCCCCCGCTGCAGGGGCCCTTTGACAGGAGATACCCCAATGGATACCACCATCATTTCCCTCCTGTCGGCTGCCGCCTGACGGACGGCTTGGCCTCGATCGCTGCGGCGATCCGCGTTGCAGGACCCGCGCCGTAATCCGGCGCGACGGCAACGCCCCCGAGTTTTTTCGTTTTCGCGCCCCTGGCGGGCGCGCCGCCGACGCTTGTTCCGCCCGATGCCCTGGCGCTTTCCGCGCTTGGGCGCTCTGGCGCGTGCCGCGCATGCGGTATGCGCCGCGAACAACGAAGGCACACGCTCATCATGCTCGAATACGATGTCGAAGCACTCTCTGTATTGGGTCTCACCCCCGCGCTGGCGGGATTGGTTGCCGTGCTGCCCGTCACCACGGAAACGACGCTCCATCTGGTGCGGGTGACGGAAGTCCACCGCGAATCGGTCACGGTTCACGACGGCCGCAGCGAACGCGCGGCGCGCGCACTGCCGCGGGTCACGCGCGCGCTGGCGGAAGCCGGCACGGCCATGGCCGTGGGCGACTGGGTGCTGGTCTCGCGCGATGCGCATGCCCAGCAATGGGTGGAGCAGCAAATCCCACCGCTGTCGCACATCGTCCGGCGTGACGGCGAGGGCCGCCGGCATCCGGTCGTCAGCAACGTCGATACCGCGCTGCTGGTGATGGGTCTCGATGACGACTTCAACCCGCGACGGCTCGAGCGCTACCTGGCGCTGGTGCACGGCGATGCGATCACGCCGGTGGTCGTCCTGACGAAGCTCGACGTGGCCGCCACCACGCCCGAGGCGCTCGATGCGCGGCTCGACCAGTTGCGCGGGCGCATTCCGTCGGCCATCGACGTGCTGAGCGTGAATGCCACCGATGCATCGGCGGCGTCGGCGCTGGCAGGTTATCTCGGCCGGGGCCAGACGCTGGTGCTGCTTGGTTCGTCGGGTGCCGGCAAGTCCACGCTGACCAACACGCTGCTGGGAGCGGCGGTCCAGGACACCGGCGCCGTGCGCGCGCACGACAGCCGCGGCAAGCACACGACCACCGTGCGGTCGCTGCATTGCCTGCCCGGCGGCGCCTGCGTGATCGACACGCCGGGGTTGCGCACGCTGCGTCCCGACAGCGACGAGGCGACCATGGCCAGCAGCTTCGCCGACGTCGCGGCGCTCGCGGCGCAATGCCGCTTCCGCGACTGCCGGCATGCGGAGGAACCCGGTTGCGCGGTACGCGACGGTGTGGATGCGGACCGGCTGCGCAATTATCACAAGCTGCTGCGCGAAGCGCGACGCGACACGATGACGGCGCTCGACCGGCAGAAGCAGCTGGCCGAGTGGAAGATCCGTGGCAAGGCCGCGAAGGCGCGGATGGCGCAGAAGCGCGGCGCCTGAACGTGGGCCGCCACGGGCCTATCGGTTATCCTTGCCGGGGCGCGCAGGCGTGCGCCTTTCTGCGAAAGTTTTCTCCATGTCGCGGCCGTATCGCAAGCGTTGCGCAACACCAGCAGGCGGGGCCTCTTGACGACCGCGGTGACGGCCGACTGGCTGATCTTCGGCACGCTGGTGGCCGTGGCGCTGGCCCTCGACATCCTGGTCGCGCGACGCGGGGGACGCACGCCGTCGCCGCGCAGCTCGGCGTTGTGGAGCGCGTTCTGGATCGGCCTTGGCCTGCTGTTCGGTGGCTATGTCGCGTGGCGCTTCGGCGGCGATGCGGGGCTGACTTACCTCACCGCGTATCTGCTCGAGAAATCGCTGTCGGTCGACAACCTGTTCCTGTTCGTGCTGATCTTTGCGCAGACGGGCATTCCACCGGCGCTGCAGCACCGGGCGCTGTTTTGGGGCGTGTTGAGCGCGCTGGTGATGCGCGCCGTGATGATTGCTGCCGGCATCTACCTGCTCGAGCGCTTCCACTGGGTGATCTACCCGTTTGCCGGGCTGCTGGTTTTCGCGGCGTGGCGGATGCTCTTCGGCAAGGAGCAGGAGACGAAGGTCATCGAGGCCAGCTGCGCGATCTGCACCAGCTGGGTGGGCCGCATCATTCCGATCCGTCCCACCACCGAAGGCACGGCATTCCTGGTGCGCGAGGGCGGCCGGTGGGTGGCCACGCCGCTGCTGGTGGCGCTGGTCGTCATCGAGACCACGGACCTTGTCTTCGCGCTCGATTCCATCCCCGCCGTGTTTGCGGTCACGCGCGACCCGTTTCTCGTCTACACGTCGAACGTGTTTGCGCTGCTGGGCCTGCGCTCGCTGTACTTCGTGCTGTCCGGCGCCATCCGCGACCTGCGCTTCCTGCGCACCGGACTCGGTATCATGCTGCTGTTCGTGGCCGCGAAGATGCTGGGCGAAGGCTACGTCGAGATCTCGCCGGGCGTGTCGCTGGCGGTGATCGCCCTGGTTTTCGGAGTTGCCATTGTCGCGTCGCGGCTATTCCCCGGGCCGCCGGCACCGACCAAGGAGGACGCCATGATCGCGTGCACCCATCTCGACCAGATCCAGGATCTGAAGCCGGCCACGCATGTCTGCAACGAATGCGTGCAGCTCGGCGATTCGTGGGTGCACCTGCGGATGTGCCTGACCTGCGGCCACGTCGGTTGCTGCGACAGCTCGAAGAACAAGCACGCGACCGCGCACTTCCATGGCAGTGGCCACCCGGTGATGCGATCCATCGAACCGGGTGAACACTGGAAGTGGTGCTACGTCGACCAGGTGATGATCGAGTAATCGATGTCGCTGGAACTGCTCGACAACATCTTCTGGCACAGCCTGAACGGCGCGCAGGCCCGGTTTGCGCAAGGGACGGCCACGGCGCGCCGCTATGCCGTCGGCTTCTCGCCCATCGTGGCCTTCGCGGAAGCGCAGCGGCCCGATTTCGATGCGCTGTCGCCGTACTGCAGCGTGGGCGACCATTTCTACTGCGCGGGATGGCGTGGTCCCGCGCCTGCCAACTGGACCATCGACGCCGATACCAGCATGTTCCAGATGGTCTGGGACGGCGACGCCTCCCCTGCCGACGGCGCGAGGGTCATGACGCCGCTCGACGCGCGGCATGCGCCGCAGATGGTGGCGCTGGCCACGTTGGTGCCGCCCGGTCCGTTCGGGCTGCGTACCGTGGAGCTGGGGGTGTATCTCGGCATCTTCGATGGCGACACGTTGGTGGCGATGGCCGGCGAACGGACGGAGGCGGCCGCGCTGCGCGAAGTCAGCGGCGTGTGCACGCATCCGGAATACCAGGGGCGGGGCTATGCACGGGCGCTGATGCTGGCCGTGATCCGGCTGCAGCTCGCACGGCAGCAGACGCCGTTCCTCCATGTGATGGAAAGCAACGTCAACGCACGCCGGATGTACGAGCGGATGGGCTTTCGCGTCAACCAGTCGCTGGCAGTGCGCGTGGTGACGCGGGTGCGCTGACATCCGGGCAGACTCCGCTATCATGCGGGCTCGGGAGGATCCACCAACAATGCCTGTCATCACCACCATCGAAGACCTGCGCGTCCTGGCGCAACAGCGCGTGCCGCGGATGTTCTACGACTACGCCGATTCCGGATCGTGGACCGAGTCCACCTACCGGGCCAACGAGTCGGACTTCCAGAAGATCAAGCTGCGCCAGCGCGTGGCGGTGAACATGGAAGGGCGCAGCACCGCGACGACGATGATCGGCACGCCGGTGGCCATGCCCGTCGCGATCGCGCCCACGGGCATGACGGGCATGCAGCACGCCGATGGCGAGATCCTGGGCGCCAAGGCCGCGGAGAAGTTCGGCATTCCGTTCACGCTGTCCACGATGAGCATCTGTTCGATCGAGGACATCGCGGCGCACACGACCAAGCCGTTCTGGTTTCAGCTCTACGTGCTGCGCGACCGCGACTTCATCGGTCGCCTGATCGACCGCGCCAAGGCCGCGAAGTGTGGGGCGCTGGTGCTGACGCTGGACCTGCAGATCCTCGGACAGCGGCACAAGGACCTGAAGAATGGCCTGTCCGCGCCACCGAAGCTCACCATCCCCAACATCATCAACATGATGGGCAAGCCGCGCTGGTGCATGGGCATGCTGGGGACGTCGCGGCGGCAGTTCGGCAACATCGTCGGGCACGTCAAGGGCGTCGAGGACATGAGCTCGCTGTCCGAGTGGACGGCGTCGCAGTTCGACCCCACGTTGAGCTGGGCGGACGTCGAGTGGATCAAGAAGCGCTGGGGCGGCAAGCTGATCCTGAAGGGCATCCAGGACGTGGAGGACGCGAAGATCGCCGTCGCCTCCGGCGCCGATGCGCTGATCGTCAGCAACCACGGCGGCCGGCAGCTCGATGGCGCGCAGTCGAGCATCGAGGCGCTGCCGCCGATTGTGGACGCCGTGGGCACGCAGATCGAAGTGCACATGGATGGCGGCATCCGGTCTGGCCAGGATGTGCTGAAGGCCGTGGCGCTGGGCGCGCGCGGCACCTACATCGGGCGGTCGTTCCTGTACGCGCTGGGCGCGATGGGCGAGGAGGGCGTCACCAAGGCGCTGCAGATCATCCACAAGGAACTGGACCTGACGATGGCGTTTTGCGGCCGCACGCGCATCCAGGACGTCGATCGCAGCGTGCTGCTGCCGGGGACGTTTCCGACCTAGCCCGGCGCGCGCGCGGGGTGGCGCGAAACCGGCGATGCAATCACGCGCGCCCGGAGCTGGCCGCAGCCACCGTCGATGTCCTGCCCGGCCGACTGCCGCAGCTTG
>JANNNM010000441.1:0-6407 GCA_031398535.1 Betaproteobacteria bacterium
GCAGGAACAGTGACGGCAGTACGAAGAGCGCGCCTGCGACGATGCCGCCCCACGTGCGATGCATCAACCAGCCGATGTAGGTGGCAAGCTGCTGCGCCTCCGGCCCCGGCAGCACCATGCAGTAGTTGAGCGCGTGCAGGAAGCGGCGCTCCGAGATCCACCGCTTTTCATCGACCAGCTCCCGATGCATCAGCGCGATCTGCCCCGCCGGACCGCCGAAGCTGATGAAGCCCAGCCGCAGCCAGTACCTGAAGGCTTCGGCGTGCGTCGGCGCTGCAGGACGCGGCAGCAACGTGTCGGCGGGTGCCGCCGGCGCGCTATCGTCCGGCTGCGGCACGAAGCATCTCCGGATTCCATCCGTGGTGCTCGCCCTGCTGGCTGCGGCACCATGCGAACAGCGCATCGTAGGTCAGCAGCCCCCAGCGCAACATCGCGTGATCGTCGGCCAGCATGGCGGAGAGCCCCAGCGATACCGCGAGCAGTCCCGCCGCTGGCGCGGCCTGCTCCGGCACGCCGGTATCGGCCGCGCGCACGATCGTGGCCAACGCACCCAGTGCCGGATCGCGCAGGGCGTGGCGCGCGATGAAGGCATCGAAGCTGCACCGGTCTCCCACGTGGGTGTAGTCGACGTCCGGCACGTCATAGGCGATGGCCCCGTGCGTGCGCGCGAAATCGCGTACCTCCGCCGGCGGCACGTAGTGGAACACCGCATCTGCGTCGATGAAGCGCCTGATCAGCCACGGGCAGGCAATGCGATCGATCTTCGGCCGGGCGCGTGTCACCCACTGCGTCGGGGTGGTTACCGGTTCCACGGCGTAGCCGGCGGCCTTCCAGCCTTCGAGTCCATCGACCAGGAAGCGGGCGTCGAGCCCGGCAGCACGCAGCGTCGACGCGGCATCCTGCGACACTTCGTGGCCGTGGACGCAGTACACGACGACGGTGCGCCATGGCTCCGCGTCATGAAGCCAGGGTGCGATCGCATGAGGCGCCCGCCGGATACTGCCGGCAATGCGAACGGGGTCTCGCTCGAACGCCGCCGGACGCCGCACATCGACGAGCGTCGGCGGCGGCCATTGCAGCAGCAGCGCGGAAAGTCGGGAAACGGTGATCGAAGATTCAGGTGCCATGCCAAGAGCCTCCTGTCGCCAGTAGCGACAACGAAGCAGAACTTGGATGGAGCAGGGCCATCAATGCGGCGGGGCGTCTGCGGTGACCCCCACCATGATCATCGCAGCAACATCAGCACCGCGTCAATCGGGCGGGCGTCTTGCATCCGAGCTTCAGCCTCGCCTGCAAACGTGATTTGGTCGCCGTATCAGATCAACCCTTCGAGCAGCTGCACATCCACATCCGCGCCCGCCGCGACGTTGCCGGTGTCGGTGGACAGCACGATGAAGCAGTTGGCGCGCGACATCGACGACAGGATGCCCGAGCCCTGGTCACCGGTGGTGCGTACGGACCAGCTGCCATCGCCGGCCAGCGTCAGGATGCCGCGCTGGAACTCCGTGCGCCCCGGCGCCTTGCGGATGGGGGCGGCCAGGCGCGCCTTGAACATCGGCATCGGGCCCACGTCTGTCCGGCCCTGCAATACCAGCAGCGCATCGCGGACGAACTGGTAGAACGTCACCATCACCGACACCGGATTGCCCGGCAGGCCGAAGAATTGCGCCGTGCCGATGCGGCCGTAGGCCAGCGGGCGCCCGGGCTTCATCGCGATCTTCCAGAACAGCACTTCGCCGAGCCGATCCAGCAGCGCTTTGACGAAGTCTGCTTCGCCGACCGAGACACCGCCCGAGGTGATCACCACGTCCGCGTTGGCCGCCGCCGTGGCGAACGCAGCCTCGAGCATCTCGGGCACGTCCGGCACGACGCCCATGTCGAGCGTCTCGCAGTTGAGGCGCGACAGCATGCCGAAGAGCGTATAGCGATTGCTGTCGTAGATCTGGCCCTCGGCCAGCGGCGTGCCGATCGAACGCAATTCGTCGCCGGTGGAGAAGAACGCGACGCGCAGCCGGCGGTAGACGCTGACTTCATTGATGCCGAGAGAGGCCAGCATGCCGATCTCCGCCGGCCGCATCGGTTGGCCGCGCGTGAACACGATCTGGCCGGCCATCAGGTCCTCGCCGGCGAAGCGCCGGTTCTGGCCTGCCGCCGTCACGGCGCCCGGGTGGATCTTCACGCCGCCCGGCACCTCCGTGGCGCGCTCCTGCATCACCACGGTGTCCGCGCCCTGCGGCATCACGCCGCCCGTAAAGATGCGCACCGTTTCGCCGGCACCGATGGCACCCGGATGCGGCTTTCCGGCAAAGGAATCGCCGACGCGCTTCAGCGCCGTTTCCGCGGCAGGCGCGAGATCGGCGAAGCGCACGGCCCAGCCATCCATCGCGGAGTTGTCATGGCCCGGTACCGCGAAGGGCGACACGACATCCTCGGCCAGCACGCGATCGAGCGCCTGGCGGATGTGCACGCGTTCGATCGCGCCCACCGGCCTCAGGAACTGGCGGATCAGCGCGCGGGCGCGATCGACCGGCATCGAATTGGGATCGTAGTCGTCGGCACACGAGAGTTCGCGCAGGGTCTGGGGGGCGGTCATGGTGAGTCCGGTGATCGGGCGAAACGTGATTTTAGGCGCAATGCGGGCTGTTCCAGCGCATGCCACGAGATGAAGGCTACCGCGATGGACAACGGCAGCGACAGCGCGAGGAGTCCAGAGGGCTCGAGTTCAGGCAGCCGCTGCATCAGCGTCTGCTGCAACGGAAACGAGTACACATACACACCGTAGGAATAGTCGCCCATGCGCCGAAACCAGGGCCACTGCAATCGCGGGTGATACGCGAGCACCAGCACAGCGTATGTCAGCAACGGCGCGAACAGCGCATTGCGCATCAACCCGCCGGGGTTCCATGCGATCAGCGCGATGACCACGGCCAGCGCAGCCAGCGACAGCGGGATGGCGTCGCGCCACACGCAGGCCAGCGACCCCAGCGCAAACAGCAGGGCCAGTTCGCGCACCACACGATCGTTGGGCGCCAGCGGAAACCAGTCGGGACGCACGACGAACAGCGCGCCCATCGCCAGCACCGCGGCCAGCCACGCGGCGCGCCGGACGAGCAATCCCGTCACGCCCGCCAGCAGCAGCGCCACGTAGAGGCGCAATTCGATCGGCAGCGTCCACAACGACCCGTTGACGTCATGCGGAAACGGATTGACCGGAAAGGCGCCCGGCAGCCGGTACACCATGTCCCAGCCAAGGGCCACGCGCCACGCGTAGTCCCAGGTTTGCGGATGCGCCAGGAACGACTCCCAAGGCAACGTGCTGGACGCGCCTGCCAGGACGATCGTCAGCAGCGTGGCGGCGATCAGCGCCGGATAGATGCGCAGCATGCGCGCGCTGACGAAACCGACGGGATCGCGCCGCGCCAGCCAGCTTTGCGTGACGAGGAAACCGGAAAGCACGAAAAAGCACTTCACGCCCACGACGCCGAAGTTGAGCTCGGGGGCCAGTTTCCACAGCGGCTCGCTGGTCCAGCGGCCCGTCAGCGCATAGCTGTGGAACAGCACGACGCACGCTGCCGCCAGCAGGCGCAGCAGCTGGACGTTGTTGGCACGCCCCGGTGTCAGCGAGCCAAGGCGGATGATCACGAGGCGCGGGGCGGTGCCGGCGAGGCCGCGGCCAGTTCCGCCGCCGTGTTGATGTTGCGAAAGGCCTCGGCCTCGTCGTCGAAGGCGACCTCCACCACCACCAGCGTCGCGTACCACGCGTCGATCTTGCGGCCGCCGGCATCGAGGAACTGGGTGAGGTGCGGCAGCACCGTGCGTTGCACCAGCGCGAACACGGGGTGCGGCTGCGTCATCGTCTTCGCCACCGCAATCTGCGCGTCCTGCGCGGCCATGCCGCCCGCAAGACGCGCGACGAGGTCGAGCGGCAGGAACGGCGAATCGCAGGGCACGGTCACCACACAGGGCGTCGTTGCATGCGATAGCCCGGCATGCAGTCCCGCCAGCGGTCCCGCGAAGCCATCGATGCCGTCACGGCAGACCGGATGCCCGAAGGCCGCGTAGCGCTCGACGTTCTGGTTGGCGTTGATGATCAGGGTGCCGACCTGCGGCAGCAGCCGCTGCAGCACATGCTCGACCATCGGCCGGCCGTCGAGCGGCACCAGACCCTTGTCGACCCCGCCCATGCGCCGGCCCATGCCACCGGCGAGCACGAGGCCGGTGATCGCATCGCGCGCGAACAACGTCATCGCGGGTCACCGCACGAAGCGGTGCGGGCCGGTGAACAGCAGGTAATGCTTGTTGGTGGCGCGGCCGATCATCGTGATGCCGACCTGCTGTGCGATCTCGTGACCCATCTGCGTCAGGCCCGACCGCGAGACAAGGAACGGGATGCCCATCTGCGCGGCCTTGATCACCATCTCGGAGGTCAGCCGGCCCGTCGTGTAGAAGATCTTGTCGGCGCCGTCCAGCCGGTCCAGCCACATGCGTCCGGCGATCGCATCCACGGCGTTGTGCCGCCCCACGTCCTCGACGAACATCAGGATCGGCGCCTCGCCGTTGCCGTTGACCGCCAGCGCGCAACCGTGCACGGCGCCCGCCTGCTTGTAGATCGTCTCGTGCAGGCGCACGCGGTCGAGGAGATCGTAGAGGGTGGCCTGCGACAGCGTGGCACCCTCCGGCAGCCGCACGCGGTCGATGTCGTCCATCAGGTCGCCGAACATCGTGCCCTGGCCGCAACCGGTGGTCTTGGTGCGCTTGGTGGTCTTCGACGCCAGGTCAGCGAGGCCATTGCGCGTCTTGATCGCGCACGCGTTGCATTCCCAGTCGACCTGGACCGCGACGATGTCGTCGATCGAATCGACCAGCCGCTGGTTGCGCAGGTAGCCGATGGCCAGCGCTTCCGGCGCCGCGCCCAGCGTCATCAGCGTCAGCAGTTCCTGCTTGTCGACGTAGAGCGTGAGCGGATGCTCGCCCGCCACCGGAACGCTACGCGTTTCGCCGTGCTCGTCGATGGCCGCGACGTCGAAGGTGGACGGCCGCGCCGCGTCGGACAACAGCGGACGGTACGGCGCGGTGGATGCGGCGGGCGCGGGCGTCCGCACGGCGGGCGGCGTCGTCTCAGCCACCGATATAGCTCATCTCGACCTTGCGCAGCGATGCCGTGTTGGCGGTGCGCACTTCGGAGTAGCGGTCGTTCCGTTGCCGCCAGATGGCGGCCGCGGCGCGCCCCAATGCCGCATCGTCGACGCCGTTGCGCAGCAATGAACGCAGGTCGAAGCCCTCGGTGGCGAAGAGGCAGGTATAGAGCTTGCCCTCGGTGGACAGCCGCGCGCGCGTGCAGTCGCTGCAAAAGGCCTGCGTGACCGATGCGATGACGCCCACCTCGCCGCTGCCGTCGCGATAACTCCAGCGCTCGGCCACTTCGCCGGCGTAGTTGGCGTCCGCCGCCACTAGCGGCATCGAGGCATCGATCGCCGCGACGATCTCGCGCGCGGAGATCACGTCGTCCATCTGCCAGCCGTTGGTCGCGCCCACGTCCATGTACTCGATGTAGCGCACGATATGCCCCGTGCCCTTGAAGTGCCGCGCCATCGGCACGATCGAGCTTTCGTTCGCGCCGCGCTTCACCACCATGTTGATCTTGACGGGCGCAAGCCCGGCGGCGGCAGCGGCATCGATGCCCTCCAGCACCTTGCCTACCGGGAAGTCGACGTCGTTCATCGCCTTGAACGTGGCATCGTCGAGCGAATCGAGGCTGACGGTCACGCGCGACAGCCCGGCGTCCTTCAACGCACGGGCCTTCCTGGCCAGCAAGGCGCCGTTGGTGGTGAGCGTGATGTCGAGGTCATCGCCCAGCGACCGCAGCATCGCGATCAGGTTCTCGAGATGACGCCGCAACAGGGGCTCGCCCCCGGTCAGCCGGATTTTGCGCACGCCCAGGCCGACGAACACGCGGGCAATGCGGGTGATCTCCTCGAAGGTCAGCAGGTCCGCATGGGGCAGGAACGGGTAGTCATGGCCGAAGACATCCTTTGGCATGCAGTAGATGCAGCGGAAGTTGCAGCGGTCGGTGACCGAGATGCGCAGATCATGCAGCGGCCGGCCGCGGACATCGGCCACGGCGCCCGGGACCGCCGGCGCGGCGGCGGCCCGCCGAACGAAGTCGTCCAGCGCCCCGGCGCGGGTGGCGGCGCGAAGATCGGCGACAGGAATGATCGTGGGCATGGGCAGCAGCGATGTCAGCAGGAAATGGTAGCAGACGGCCGCGCCGGCAAAGCGGTACAACCGGAGTGATGGTGAATGATCGCGCCGCAACGAGGTAGCCCCTTTCACTCACGTTCGTCGCGCGTATGCTTTCGCCGGTACGTCACTACGCTGACCCAGTCGTGAAGGTGAGGGTCCCGCTT
>JANNNM010000474.1:0-3898 GCA_031398535.1 Betaproteobacteria bacterium
GGATAGCGGCGGATGGGTGAGGTGAAGTGCGTGTAAGCCTCGTAGGCCAGGCCGAAGTGGCCCTCGTTGTCGGGACGGTACTGCGCCTGTGCCAATGAACGCAGCAGCACCTGCTGCAGCAGGTCGAAGTCGACGCGCCCCTTGATCTTCGTCAGCAGCTTCGCGTAGTCCTGCGCGGTGGGCATCTCGCCGCCGCCCAGCTGCAATGCGGAGGTGGCGAGGAATTCTCGCAGTGCCGTCAACTTGTCGGGTGGCGGACGATCGTGCACGCGATAGAGCGCCGCATGCTTGTTCTTCGTCAGGTAGTCGGCCGTGCAGACGTTGGCCGCCAGCATGCATTCCTCGATCAGCTTGTGCGCCGTGTTGCGTGGCGCCGGGACGATCCGCGTGATCTTGCCGTGCTCGTCGAACTCAAGGGCGAGTTCCACCGTCTCGAAGTCGATGGCGCCGCGCTTGGCGCGGGCAGCGGCGAAGGCCTCGTAGACCGCGAACAGCGTCTTCAGGTGCGGCAGCAACGCGCGCGCACTGGCCGTGTTGGCGCTGGCCGGATCGGACAGGAACGTCCACACCTGCGTGTAAGTGAGGCGGGCCTTCGAGTGCATCACCGCCGGATAGAACTTGTACGACTTGATCCCGCCCTCGGGCGTGACCTCCATCTCGCACGCCATGCACAGGCGGTCGACGTCGGGTTTGAGCGAACAGAGTTCGTTCGACAGTTCTTCCGGAAGCATGGGGATCACGCGGCGCGGGAAATACACGGAGGTGCCGCGTTCGCGCGCGTCCTGGTCGATCGCATCGCCGTCGCGCACGTAGTGCGAGACATCGGCGATGGCGACGATCAGCCGGAAATTGCGGCCGGCGCGCTCGCAGAAGACCGCATCGTCGAAATCCTTCGCGGTCTCGCCGTCGATGGTGACGAGCGGCAGTGCCGTGAGGTCGATGCGACCCTTGAAGTCGGCGGGGCGGACTTCGGTGGGCAGGCGCTTGGCCTGGCGCAGCGCCTCTTTCGAGAACTCGTAGGGCAGCTGGTGCTTGCGCAGCGCGATCTCGATCTCGATGCCGGAATCCGTGGCGCTGCCCAGGATCTCCTTGACGCGCGCCATGGCCTCGGTCTTGGCCGAAGGTTGCTCGATGATTTCCGCGACGACGATCTGCCCGGACTTGGCACCGCCGGTATCGGCGGGCGCGACAAGGAAGTCCTGGTTGATGCGGCGATTTTCGGCAACGATGAAGTGAACGCCGCGTTCCTCGAAGAGCCGGCCCACGATCTCGCGATTGGCGCGGGCCAGCACTTCGACGATCTCGCCCTCGGCGCGGCCGCGCTTGTCGGTGCCGCTGCGCCGCACGACCGCGCGATCGCCGTGCAGCACCTTGTGCATCTCGCGCGGGCTCAGGAAGTGATCGTCGCCGCCGTCCTCGGGCACCAGGAAGCCGAAGCCGTCGGCGTGGCCCTGCACGATGCCGATCACGAGATCGAGCTTCGCAATGACGCAGAGCTCGCCCTTGCGATTGGTCAGCAGCTGGCCATCGCGCTCCATCGCCGCCAGGCGGCCATGGAACGCTTCGCGGGCCACGTCACCGACGGCCAACTGCGCTTCGAGCTCGTCCGGCGGCGTGGGCGTACCCGCGGCCTTCAAGGCCGCCAGGATGGCGTCGCGCGAAGGCAGCAGCGCGGGGTCGATGTCGCCGCTGCGCGCGCCCCGGCGCCGGGCATCGGGGGACGTGCGGGTGCGGGGTCCGGAAGGGGCATTCGCCGGCGCCGGTGCGCGTGGTGCCGGCGCGGCGGCTGCGGGCTTGCGCGCCTTCGAGGACTTGGGAAACTTGGTGACGGGACGCGGAGTGGAAGGTCGTTTTGACAAGGTGGAGGTCTGAAAGTAAAATAGCGGGTTGCAGTTGCCCAGGTGGCGGAATTGGTAGACGCACCAGGTTCAGGTCCTGGCGGTGGCAACACTGTGGGGGTTCGAGTCCCTTCCTGGGCACCAATGTAACACCGCAGGCGACCCTACCGCGCCTCGAAAAGACGCCCGCGCAAGCGGGCATTTTTTCGCGTGCCGTTCTCGCGCGCTGGCCCGTCAGGCGCTCAATCCTTGTAGGTGACGGTCACGGGCCGGCCGTTGACGCGCAGCTCGCCGGTCCCCACGTCCACCTCGAACAGCGGCTTGTCGCCGTTGAAGAGCCCCCACCGGCCGGTGTGAGGATCGAACTTGGTGGCGATGGCGGCCGATTCCTCGTAGGCGATCTTGTTGCCGGCGCGCATCGCGAAGCACGCAAACCGGCACTCTGCCCAGACCATCATGCCGAAATTCACATCCGCCTCCGAGTCCTTCAGGCCGACCGGCGCGATGAACACGCCGTAGTCGATCGTCGCCTTGGGGCCGGTGTTGAACGCGCGGCCGAGGATGATGCCGAGGCCGATGCGATCGCCTTCCATCGAACCCGGCGTGGGGCTGGGACCGGACGTATAGGCGTCGATCTCGAGGCCGAAGAAGCCGCCGCGCCCGGTGGCGTCCTGCACCTCGTGCACGGCGGCCCACGTGGTGCCGCGTCCCGTCTTCAGTGCCTGGCTGTAAGAGGCCACGTTGGCGCCGAAATCCGACGGATTGTTGAGGATCGTGAGGTTGGCCCACTCGTAGGATTTGGACGTTGGTTGCGTGGTGACGTGGGTGTAGTGCGCCGGAATGACATTGGGGAGGCCTTCGGCCGGCGCGGTGCGCGTGACGGTGACACTGGCCGGAAGCGGATAGAGGTCGGGCGGGCGCGGCGTGGCCCCGGCGAAGAACCCGGTCTGGGCCGTTGCCATGGTGGCCGTGAACAATGCCGCGAGCGGCAGGAGGATGCGTTTCATGTCGAGTCCCGGTCGAGTGGAGCGCGACCGATGGGCGCATCGCGCGGCAAGTGTGAAGGTAACGCGAACCATCGCCTGCACTCAAGCGCCGGGTGACCGGTGCGCCACGAATCCTTGCTATGCTGGCGCCTGTCACAACGCCACGTGCAACGGACGTTGCGCCCCATGTCTGCGGTGCGCCTGCGTCCAATGCCATCGAATCGATCCGACAGGAGACCAGAACGATGAGCGACGAGAAAGGACTGCTGGACCGCATCGGCTCGGCGGTCGGCGCAGCCAAGGACAAGGTCCAGGAAATGGGCGCGACGATCGCCAAGGAAGCGAAGGTGGTTGCCGCCGATACCAAACGCAAGGTGGAAAGCGCCGGCAAGGCCGTGGCCGAAACCGCCGCTGCGGCGAAGGTCAGTGTCGAGCGCAAGGCGCGCTCGGTCAGTGCCGACGCCGGCAAGGCCATGGACAAGGCCACGCGCGCGGTGAAGAAGAAGGCGCGCGAGGCAAAGGCCGACGTCAAGAAGGCCACCAGCAAGGTGAAGCGTGCCGTGGCCAAGGAAAAGGTGGCGGCCAAGCGCACGCTGGGGGCCGCGAAGAAGAAAGCCGCTGCGGCCACCAAGGCCGTGAAGGCCGACGCGAAGAAGGCCGCCGGTTCGGTCAAGCGCGTGGTCGCGAAGGACAAGGCCGCGGTCAAGCGCACGATGCGAACCGCAAAGAAAAAGGCCGCCAGCACCGCCAAGGCGATCAAGACGGGCACGAAGAAGGCCGTCGCCAAGGTCACGAAGGCGAAGCCCGTCGCGAAGAAGAAAGCGGTCGCGAAAAAGAAGCCGGCCGCAAAGAAGGCCACCGCAAAGAAGGCCGTGGCGAAGAAAAAGCCCGCCGGAAAAAAGGCCGTCGCGAAGAACAAGCCAGCTGCAAAGAAGTCGGCCAAGACGCGGCGCTGAGGCTTCGGCAGGCGCGTCTGGAAGCTTCGGGGCCCGGTTCATCCGGGCCCTTTTCACGCCACCATTCGCGGCAGCGTGACCACGCGTCATTCCGACCGTGTCATCGGCGCGCGCGCAG
>JANNNM010000263.1:0-2616 GCA_031398535.1 Betaproteobacteria bacterium
GTCCAGCGCGGTGGTGGGCTCATCCGCAATCAGCAGCTTGGGGCGGCAGGCCAGCGCCATCGCGATCATCGCGCGCTGCCGCTGCCCGCCGGACAACTGGTGCGGAAACGAGTCGACGCGCTTGGCCGGATCGGGAATGCCGGTCCGCGCCAGCAGTTCCACCGCGCGTTCCCGGGCCGCCTTGGCGCTCAGGCCTTCATGCAGTTCCAGCACTTCGGCGATCTGGTTGCCCACGCGGTACAGCGGGTTCAGCGCCGTCATCGGCTCCTGGAAGATCATCGCGATGTCGCGGCCGCGCAGCTGCTGCATCTGGCGCTCGGTCTTCTGCAGCACGTTCTCGCCCTGGAAGCGGATGGCGCCTTCGTAGGTGGCCGTTTCGACGAGCTTAAGGATCGACAGCGCGGTGACGGACTTGCCCGAGCCCGATTCGCCGACCAGCGCGAATTTCTCGCCGGCGCCCACGGTGAACGACACGTGGTCGACAACGCGCGACGGGCCGAAGTTGACGCACAGGTCGTGCACCGACAGCAGCGCCTGGTCGTGATGCAACTTATCGCTCATAAGGCTTCACCTTCGCGCTGCGCGCTCCGGTATTCGCACTTGGGGCGGCCCGAAGTGCTCATGACTTGCGCGTATCGAAGGCGTCGCGCAATGCGTCGCCGATGAAGGTGAGCAGCAGCAACGTCATCACCAGCACCAGGAACGTCGGCACGGCGATCCACCACGCATCGAGATTGTCCTTGCCCTGCCGCAGCAGGTCGCCCAGTGACGGAATGTTGGGCGGGCCCAGGCCGAGGAATTCGATCGCTGCCAGGAACAGGATCGAGCCGCTCATCCGGAACGGCAGAAACGTGATGACCGGTGTCATCGAATTGGGCAGCAGGTGGCGCCACATGATCTGGCCGTTGGACAAGCCCATCGCGCGCGCGGCCCGCACGTATTCAAGACCGCGGTTGCGCAGGAACTCGGCGCGTACATAATCGGAAAGCCCGATCCAGCCGAACAACGCGAACACGATCAGCAGCAACACCAGCGACGGCGAAAAGATCGACGCAATGATGATGAACAGGTATAGCTCGGGGATCGCGTTCCAGACTTCGATGATCCGCTGCCCGGCCAGATCGACCCGACCGCCGAAGTACCCCTGCAGGGCGCCGATCAGGATGCCCAGCAGCATGCCTGCGGCAGTCAGCGCAAAGCCGAACCACACACTGACGCGGAAGCCGTAGATGAGGCGTGCCACCATGTCGCGGCCGCTGTCATCGGTGCCCAGCAGGTTCTCGCGGCTGGGCGGCGCGGGCGCGGGAATGGGATTGAAGTAGTTGACGCTGTCGGCCGCGTACGGGTTCAGCGTGAACAATGCCCAGTTGCCGGGCTTTTTGAACGTTTCCCGGACGTAGGGATCGTGCCAGTCGGTGGGGGTGAGGAAATCGCCGCCCAGTTTCGTTTCCGGTGGGTTGTTCAGGATGGGGAACATCCACTCGCCCTGATACTTGGCGACTAACGGACGATCGTTGCTGAACACTTCGGCAAAGGTGGTGATGGCCAGCAGGAACGCAAAGATCCACAGCGACCAGTAGCCCAGTCGATTCCGCTTGAACCGCGTCCACGCGCGCTGGTTAGGCGAGCGCGATGGGCCGCTGCGCACGGCACTGGCCTCTGCAGTCGCGCTGCCGCCGGCGGTCAGGTTTGCCGTGGTCGTGCTCACTTGCCTGCCGCTCCGAACTGGACGCGCGGATCAACGACGACATAAAGCAGATCCGCGATCAGCTTGACGACCAGCCCGATCAACGTGAAGACAAAGAGTGAACCCAGCACCACCGGGTAGTCGCGGCGGACGATCGACTCATAGCTCAGGAGACCAAGGCCATCCAGCGAGAACAGCGTCTCGATCAGCAGCGAGCCGGCGAAGAACGCGGCAACGAATGCGGCCGGCAAACCGGTGACCAGCGGAATCAGCGCATTGCGGAACACGTGCTTGTAAAGGACGCTGCGCTCGGACAGGCCCTTGGCGCGCGCGACCAGCACGTACTGTTTGCGGATTTCCTCGACGAAGGTGTTCTTGGTGAGGAACGTGACGACGGCAAAGCTGCTGATCGCATAGCAGAGCAACGGCAGCGTCAGGTGCCAGAAATAATCAACGATGCGTGCCGGCCAGCTCATGCTGGCCCAGTTCTCGGAGGTGAGTCCGCGCAACGGAAACCAGTCGAGGAAGGTGCCGCCAGCGAAGAGCACGATCAGCAGCACGCCCAGCGCAAAGCCCGGCAACGCAAAGCCCAGCAGCGCCACCACGGTGGTGACCGTGTCGAAGCGCGAGCCTTCCCGCACGGCCTTGGCAATGCCGAGCGGAATGGAAACGAGATAGGCGAGCAGGAACGTCCACATGCCGAGGCTGATCGACACCGGCAGCTTTTCCTTGATCAGCTGCCAGACATCCTTGTTGTGCATGAAGCTCTTGCCCAAGTCGAAGCGCGCGAAGTTCCACAGCATTTCGAAGTAGCGCGTGAGCGGCGGCTTGTCGAAGCCGTAAAGCTTCTTGATTTCCTCGATCTGCTTGGCATCGAGGTCGCGGCGGCCGGCGGAACCGGAACGCGCGCCTTCGCCCTGCGAACCGGC
>JANNNM010000511.1:0-5922 GCA_031398535.1 Betaproteobacteria bacterium
GGCGCGCCTTGCGCGGTGACGTATTCGCGCGCGGCCCTGGCGTCGGTGAAGGTGCGATGCTCCGCCGTGGGCAGCCCGTGCCGCGCCATGAACGACTTCGCGAAATCCTTCGAGCTTTCGAGTTGCGCAGCCGCCTGCGTCGGGCCGAAGATGCGCAGCCCGGCGGCGCGAAAGGCGTCGACGATGCCTGCGGCCAGCGGACCTTCGGGTCCGACCACCGTCATGGCGACGGCTTCATCGCGCGCAAACGCCACCAGCGCCGGGATGGCGGTGATGTCGACGTTGGTCAGCGCGGCATCGCGCGCCGTACCCGCATTGCCGGGCGCGACGAAGACACGGGCCACGCGGGGACTCTGCGCGATCTTCCACGCCAGCGCGTGCTCGCGGCCACCGGAACCGACGACCAGGATGTTCATGCGGCAGCGCGGTCCATCGGTCAGTGCCGGAAGTGGCGGATGCCGGTGACCACCATCGCGATGCCGCGCTCGTCCGCGGCGGCGATCACCTCGGCGTCGCGGATGCTGCCGCCCGGCTGGATGACAGAGGTCGCGCCGTTGTCAGCCACGACATCAAGCCCGTCGCGAAACGGAAAGAACGCGTCCGACGCCACCGCCGAACCGGCGAGGTTCAATCCCGCATTGCCCGCCTTGATGGCGGCGATGCGGCTTGAATCCACGCGGCTCATCTGCCCGGCACCCACGCCGAGCGTCTGCCCGTCGCGGCAGTAGACGATGGCATTGGACTTGACGAACTTGGCCACGCGCCATGCGAAGAGCAGGTCGACCACTTCCGCCGCAGTCGGCACGCGCTTGGTCACGACTTTCAGGTCGGCTTCGCCGACATTGCGGTCATCCGGTGACTGGACGAGGAAGCCGCCACCGACGCGTTTCATGTCCCACGGGTTGGCGGCCGCAGCGCCCGGCGGCAACGCCACGTTCAGCACGCGCACGTTCACCTTCTTTGCGATGAGCGCGAGCGCGTCGTCGGTATAGGCCGGCGCGATCAGCACTTCGAGGAACTGCGCCGACACCGCCTCGACCGTCGCGGCATCCACCGGCCGGTTGAATGCGATGACACCGCCGAAGGCCGACGTGGGATCGGTGGCCAGCGCCTTGCGGTAGGCCTCGAGCGGCGTGGCGGCAATGGCGACGCCGCACGGATTGGCGTGCTTGATGATCACGCAGGCAGGCACGTCGAAGGACCGGGCACACTCCCATGCGGCATCGCTGTCGCCGATGTTGTTGTACGAGAGTTCCTTGCCCTGGACCTGCGCATAGGTGGCGATGGTGCCCGCGGCCGGCATGTCGTCGCGGTAGAACGCAGCGGACTGGTGCGGATTCTCGCCGTAGCGCATGTCCTGGACCTTGGTGCCGGCGACAAAGAAGTTGTCGGGCCAGGTACTGGCCGCGCCATCGGGGCCGCGCGCCGTGAGCCAGTTGGCGATGGCGCCGTCGTAGGCGGCGGTGTGCGCGAAGGCCTTGCGCATCAGCGCAAAGCGCGTGGCATCGGACAATGCGCCGCCGCCGGCAGCGAGCTCCGCCAGCACGCCGGCATAGTCGGCCGGATCGACAACGATGCCCACATGCGGCCAGTTCTTGGCGGCAGAACGCACCATCGCCGGCCCGCCGATGTCGATGTTCTCGATCGCGTCCTCCAGCGTGCAGCCCGGCCTGGCCACCGTCTCGCGGAACGGATAGAGATTGACGACCACGAGGTCGATCGTCGGGATGGCGTGTTCGCGCAGCGCGGCGGCGTGCGCGGGAAGATCGCGGCGCGCCAGGATGCCGCCGTGCACCTTGGGGTGCAGCGTCTTGACGCGGCCGTCGAGCATCTCCGGGAAGCCCGTGTAGCTGCCGACGTCGGTGACGGCCAGCCCGGCGTCGGCCAGTACCTTGGCGGTGCCGCCGGTGGACAGCAGTTTCACGCCGCGCGCGTCGAGGCCGTGCGCGAACTCGACCAATCCGGATTTGTCCGAGACCGACAGCAGCGCCTGCACGACGGGAGCGGCCATCGGCGTCAGACGAGCTTGTATTTGACGAGCTTGGCGCGCAGTGTGTTGCGGTTCATGCCGAGCATGTCGGCCGCCTGCGTCTGGTTGCCGTCGGCGCGCTCCAGCATGGACACCAGCAGCGCGCGTTCGACGTGGCCGATGACCATGTCGTAGACGCCCGTCGGGGTCTCGCCGTCGAGGCGCTTGAAGTATTCGTCGAGCGATTTGTCGACGCTGCGGCAGATCTCGTTGCTGCCATTCAATTTGTGCTTTCTGGTCACGCCGCGAGGGCCTCCCCTGCCCATTGCGTCCTGCTGTTGTTATGAATTTTGAGGTCCTGCACCGCCGCGGGCGCGGCGTGATGAACGGCATACGGCAGGCGCTCGTGGATGGCGCCCAGCGCGTCGAAGTAACGTCGCACGCAGTCGACCTGCGCGGCGATGGAGTCGGCGGCCACCATTGTGTGCCGGAACGCGCTGCCGCCCACGAGGTCGGCCGTGTACCAGCCGAGATGCTTGCGCGCGATGCGCACGCCGGCGTCCTCGCCGTAGAACGCATGATGGTCAGCCAGGTGGTCCAGGATGAGCGCGCGGGCCTCGGCCACCGTCGGCGCGGGCAGGTGCACGCCGGTGGCGAGGAAGTGCGCGATCTCGCGGAAGATCCACGGCCGCCCCTGCGCGGCACGGCCAATCATCACTGCATCAGCACCCGTGTGCGCCAGCACCGCGGCGGCACGCTCAGGTGTATTGATGTCGCCATTGGCGATGACCGGGATGGACACCGCGCGCTTGACGGCCGCGATGGTGTCGTACTCGGCGGCGCCGACGAAGGCGCAGGCGCGCGTGCGGCCATGCACCGTCAGTGCCTGCACGCCGGCATCCTCGGCAAGGCGCGCGATGGTCACCGCATTGCGTGAGTCAGGCGTGGGGCCGGTGCGGATCTTGAGCGTGACCGGCACATCGACTGCGGCGACCACGGCGGCGAGGATGGCGCCGACCAGCGGTTCGTTGGCCAGCAGCGCCGAACCGGCGGCTGCATTGCAGACCTTCTTGGCCGGGCAGCCCATGTTGATGTCGATGACCTGCGCGCCGTGCTGCACGTTGTAGCAAGCAGCCTCGGCCAGCATCTGCGGATCAGCACCTGCGATCTGCACGGCGATGGGCGCCACTTCACCGCAGTGGTCGATGCGTCGCCTTGATTTTTCGGTGTGGCGCAACGCCGGATTGGACGCGACCATTTCGGAGATCGCGTAGCCCGCGCCCAGCGCCTTGCACAGCATGCGGAACGGACGATCCGTGACCCCGGCCATCGGCGCGACGACGAGATTGTTGGTCAGTAAATGAGGACCGATGCGCACGAGCGAAAGACCAGTGGATGGGAGCCGATCCGCGTACGCGGGGGGAACCGTGAATTATACCGGTTTGCGCCATGCATTGCGTCGCCTGGCATGGTGCAAAACAACGGCGGATCGCGGTGTTGCGCGCGCAACGAACGAACGCGCGTTCAGGACACGCCGTAGAGCATGGCGCGCGTGAAGGCGCGCTTGACGGGCGGCACGGCATCGAGGAATGCAAGCGCCATGCCGCGCGGCCAGCGGATGGCGGGGTGGTCAAGCGCGAACATGCGCGTCAAGCCGTGCGTGAACGCCATGCCGGCCAGCCGGTCGACGCGCCGCCGTGCGGCGAATGCCGCCACCATCGCACGATCGCCGAGCCGGTCGCGCGGGCCCTCCACGATGACCCGGGCGAGCTCGAAGGCATCGCGCACGCCGAGGTTGAAACCCTGGCCGGCGATCGGATGCAGCGACTGCGCGGCATTGCCGATCAGGACGGTGCGCGCCGCCGTGGCGGGGCGCGCGAACTCGAGTGCCAGCGGAAAGCGCCGGCGCTCGGCCATGCGTTGGAAGCCGCTGACCCGCGCGCCGAAACTTGCACCGACCCGGGCGAGGAACGCATCGTCGGACAGCGCCATGACGACATCCGCCTCCACGGGCGTCATCGTCCATACGAGACCGTAGTGGTCGCCTTCGGGCAGCAGCGCCATCGGACCGGCGGGCGTGAAGCGCTCGAACGCGACGCCCGCATGCGGATGGTCCATCCAGACTTTGGCGATCACCGCCGTCTGGCCGTAGTCGCGGCGTTCGCGCGAAACGCCGGCCACGGCCGTGCCCGTGCCGTCCGCCACGACCGCGAGGCGCGCGAGCACCGGTTGCGCCGCCGCATCCTGCAGGCCGACCATCGCGTACTCGCCGGTGCCGCCGACCTGCGCGACCGGAGTGCCGAAGCGCACGACGGTGCGGGTGGTCGCCAGTGCGGCGTCGATGGCGCCCTGCAGCGCGACATAGGACACGACGTAGCCCAATGCGGGAAGCCCCTGCTCGCGCGCGTCAAGGCGCGTCACACCAAAGCCGCCGGCCTGCGAGATGTCGATGGTGGTGATCGGCGTGACGGCGCCGGCCATGGCGCCGAGCCGCGGCCACACGCCGAGCCGTTCGAAGATGAGCCGCGCGCCGTGCGACAGCGCCAGCGAGCGGTCGCCGCGCACGGCGGTGCCGGCGGCACGCGCGTCGAAGGCGACGACATCGAGGTCCGCGTCGGCCAGCGCTAGCGCCAGCGTGCCGCCGACAGGGCCGGCGCCGACGATCGCGACGTCGTGCTGCATGGCGCGCCGGCGACTCAGCGCTTGCAGGCCGCTTCGACGTCCGCGACCGTCTTGGGCGCGGCCAGCGTGAGGTTCTCGTGGCCCGTGGCGGTGACCAGCACATCGTCCTCGATGCGCACGCCGATGTTCCAGAAGTGTTCCGGGACATTGGCCGCAGGACGGATGTAGGTACCCGGCTCGACCGTCAGCACCATACCGGGCACGAGTGTCTGCGACGCACCCTTCACCCGGTAGAGGCCGGCGTCGTGCACGTCCATGCCCAGCCAGTGGCCGGCGCGGTGCATGTAGTACTGCTTGTAGCTGCCGCTCTCCAGCACCTGGTCGAGCGTGCCGATGCACAGGCCGAGGTCGATGTAGCCCTGCGCCAGCACGCGCTCCGCGGCGGCGGGGGAGTCGTGGAACGGCACGCCCGGCTTGACCGCGTCGAGGCAGGCCATCTGCGAGGCGAGCACCAGTTCGTAGATGTCGCGCTGCGGGCCGGTGAACTTGCCGTCGACCGGATAGGTGCGCGTGATGTCGGACGCGTAGCCACGGTATTCGCAGCAGGCATCGATCAGCAGCAGGTCGCCCGCAAGCAGCTCGCGGTCGTTTTCACGATAATGCAGCACGCAGGCATTGGGGCCGGACGCGACGATGGACGGATAGGCCACGGCCTGCGCGCCTTCGCGGAGGAACTCGTGGAGCAGCTCGGCTTCGACCTGGTACTCGACCATGCCGGGGCGCGTGCGCTCCATCGCGCGGCGATGCGCGGCGCATGAAATGGCGGCGGCGCGGCACGAGGGCACCTACTACCGCTGGCTCGAGCGGGCCTGGCGCGGCGGGCAGCGGATCTTCGTCAACCTGCTGGTCGAGAACAACCAGCTCTGCATGATCTATCCGCTGAAGAAGAACTCCTGCGACGACATGGACTCGGTCCGGCTGCAGGCCAAGCGCATGTACCAGATGCAGGACTACATCGACGCGCAGTTCGGTGGTCCCGGCAAGGGCTTCTACCGGATCGTGAAGTCCCCCTTCGAGGCCCGCAAGGTCATCAACGACGGGAAGCTGGCCGTGGTCATGGGCATCGAGACCTCGGTGCCGTTCGGCTGCACGATGAAGGCGGACATCCCGCAGTGCAGCCTCGCTGACATCGACCGGCAGCTCGACGAGGTGCACCGGATGGGGGTGCGCCAGATGGAGCTGGTCAACAAGTTCGACAACGCGCTGTCCGGGATCGCCGGCGACAACGGCACCACCGGCGTCGCGGTCAACGCCGCCAACTTCCTCGAGAC
>JANNNM010000527.1:0-1278 GCA_031398535.1 Betaproteobacteria bacterium
CGGCAACCAGCTGACGATCGAACGCCGCGATGGACAGATCGCCGCCACGCAATTCCCCGCGACCGAGGAAATCCGCACCACGCTGCGGTCCGGCGAAATCCGCACGTCGCTTTTCGGGGCCGCCGATGCCGCGGGCATCCCGGATGCCATCACGCTGGCGCTCGCCGAAGTGTTCGCAGGCGACATCGACTTCTATCACGACATGCGCCGCGGCGATCGCTTCACCGTGCTGTATGAAACGCGTTACGTCGATGGCGAGGCGGTCGGCCCGGGTCGCATCCTCGCCGCGGAGTTCGTCAATCGCGGCACCACGCTGCGTGCCTTCCTGTGGCAGGACACCGACGGCACCGATACCTGGTACAGCGCCGACGGCCGCAGCACGCGCGGCACGTTCCTGCGCGCACCGATTGAATTCTCCCGCATCACGTCGGGCTTTTCGCTGGCACGCTTTCATCCGCTGCTGCAGAAGTGGCGCGCGCATCAGGGTGTCGACTATGCCGCGCCGGTGGGCACGCCCATCCGCGCCACCGCCGATGGCGTCGTCACCTTTGCCGGCGTGCAGGGCGGCTACGGCAACGTCGTGTTCCTGCGCCATCACGGCGCGTACTCCACGGTCTATGGCCACATGTCGCGGTTCGCGCCGGACATGCGTCCGGGCGCGCGGGTGCGGCAGGGCGAGACGATCGGCTACGTGGGCATGACGGGCTGGGCCACCGGCCCGCACCTGCACTACGAGTTCCGCGTCGCCGACGAACCGCGCAATCCGCTCAATGTCGCGCTGCCGGCCGCGCAGCCGATCGCACCCGAACGCCTCGCGGCCTTCAAGGATGCGACGAGCCCGGCGCAGGATGCGCTGGCGCTGGCCCGCTCGCTCCCGGCGGCGGCATTGGCCTCCACCGAGTAACATCCTCAAGGCGGCGCATGCCCCACGTGCCGCAACTCTTCGCCGGCGTGATGTCCGGCACCAGTCTCGATGGCGTTGATGCCGTGGTCGTTGACTTCGCGCCGGCTGACGGCAAGCTGTGCGCGTTGCGTGGCGCGGCGCACCTTGCGTTCGACCCTGCGCTGCGCGCCGAGTTACTGGCGCTGCAGGCCTCTGGCCCGGATGAACTGGTGCGCGTTGCGCGCGCCGGCAACGCGCTGGCGGATCGCTATGCGGAAGCCATTGCCGCCGCGTGCCGCAACGGCGGGGTCAGCACCGCCGATGTGACGGCCGCCGGCGTGCATGGCCAGCCCGTGCGGCACCGGCCCGAGGAAGGCTGGACGTGGCAGATCAAC
>JANNNM010000528.1:0-1701 GCA_031398535.1 Betaproteobacteria bacterium
CAAGGTGCCGGCCGACTACACGACGCGCGGAGTATCCCGGCGCGGCTAGGGGACGAAGTCGTCGGGGAAGCGCACCGGCCCCATGCGCTCCGGGTGCCGGCCCTTCTTGTCCGCGTAGAACGCCGCAAGGCGTGCGATGTCGGCGTCGGGGTCTCCCGTCATGGTGACCACGGCGCCGACCCCCACCTCGCGGCGCGCGTAGTCGATGAAGGCCAGCGCCACGGGCACGTTCGCCGCCTGCGCCATCCGATAGAAGCCACTCTTCCAGTGCTCGGCGCGCGCGCGGGTGCCTTCCGGCGTGATGCCAAGGCGGAACTCCGGTTCCGCAGCGAAGGACGCCACAAGACTCTCCAGCAATCCGCCGGGTGCGTCGCGATTGACGGGGATGCCTCCCCAGTGCCGGAAGAGCCGGCCCCACGGTCCCTTGAACAGCGTGTCCTTGCCGATGAAGCGGAAGTTGATGCCCGACATCCACTTGAATGCCAGGCCGATCGGGAAATCCCAGTTCGACGTGTGCGGATAGACCAGCACGACGCACCACGCGGGCAGGTTGTCCACCAGCACCGCGCGCCACCCGGCCAACGCCAGCAGCCGCGCACCGAGTCGCGCGCGCCATGTGTCCACGACCGGGCGATCGAGGTAAGGTGCGGGCGGGAAGGAGACGGGATCGGTCAATGCACGGCATCGTGACCGGTTCGTCGTTGCTGCGACGGTCCTGACGCGCCGCGAGTCTACCTCGCCCCGCGCTAAAATACGCGCCATGGCAGCAACCTTCATTCCTGGCGCAGGCCCGCGCCTGACGGCCGTAATCGACGAAGCATCGTGCATCGGGTGCACGTTGTGCATCGCCGCGTGTCCGGTCGACGCGATCATCGGCGCCGCGAAACGGATGCACACGGTTCTGCCGTCGTGGTGCACCGGCTGCGAACTGTGCGTGCCGCCCTGTCCCGTGGATTGCATTGCCATCGTTCCCGCCACGCAGCCGTGGGATGCCGCCGCGTTGGCCGCCGCGGCCACCCGGACCGAACAGCGCATCTCGCGGCTGGTGCGACGCGAACGCATCAGCCAGCGCACCGCGCACAGCGATGTCGCCGTCACCACGCGCGAGCAGCGTCAGGGGCTGGCCGCTGCGGCGCTGGCCCGTGCGCAGGCACGCCGCGCCCGCACATGAATCCCGCCAAGCGCCGCACGATCTTCGAGCGGTTTCGCGCCGCCAATCCCGACCCGCGGACGGAGCTCACCTACCAATCACCGTTCGAGCTGCTGATTGCCGTGGTGCTGTCGGCACAGTCGACCGACGTCGGCGTCAACAAGGCCACCGCGCGGCTGTTTCCGGTGGCACGCACCCCCGCCGCGTTGGCGAAGCTGGGCGTGGAAGGCGTCACGCCCTACATCACGTCGCTGGGCCTCTTCCGCAACAAGGCGAAGAACATCATCGCGCTGGCGGAGATCCTGATTGCGCAGCACGGCAGCGAAGTCCCGCGCACACGCGCAGCACTCGAAGCGTTGCCCGGCGTGGGCCGCAAGACCGCCAACGTGGTGCTGAACACCGCGTTCGGCGAACCGACCATTGCCGTGGACACCCATATCTTCCGCGTGTCCAATGTCACCGGCCTCGCCCCCGGCAAGGATGTCGTGGAAGTCGAGCGCAAGCTCGAGAAGTTCGTTCCCGATGAATTCAAGCTGAACGCGCACCACTGG
>JANNNM010000553.1:0-3523 GCA_031398535.1 Betaproteobacteria bacterium
GAAAATCATTGACCGTGCGAATGCCAATCGCGGCGAAACGATCCGCCGTTTTATTGCCTATCGAAGGCGCTTACAACCCGGTGGTGTTCGGCCCGTGGTGGTACCCGTCGTATCCCCCGTTCTACATGCCGCCGCCGCCGGGCTGGGGCTTTGCGGCAGGTGTCGTCACCGCAGGTATCGCGTGGGGTGTGGCGGCCGGCGTCAACAACGCGCTGTGGGGCGGCATGAACTGGGGGCGCGGCGACGTCAACATCAACGTGAACCGCTACAACAATATCAACGTGAACAACCGGATCAACTCCAACAACAACAACGTGAACTGGAATCACAACAGCAACAATCGCAATGGCGTGCCGTACCGCGATGCGCGCACGCGTCAGGCGAACCAGGGTCAATTGCCCGGCCGGGACAACCGGCAGGACTACCGCGGCCGGGATGCGCAACGCGCGCAGGCCGAGAGCGCCCTGTCCAATCGCGTGGGCGCCAGCAACATGGACCGCGCGGCATTGCAGAATGTCGACCGCAGCAACCTGCAGAATCGCGGCAGTGGGGGCCAGTTCGGTGGCGGCGCGCGCGACGGCGTCGGACAGGGGGCCGCAGGTGGCGCCCGCCCCGCCAACATGCAGCAGGTCCAGAACAACCGCGGCTCGGCCGGCAGCGACAACGCGTTGCGCGGCGCCGGCAATGCCGCGCAAACCCGCCAGCAGATCGATCGTGGCGCGGCCAGCCGCGATTCGATGCAGCGGACGCGCGACGCGGGTGGCGGCGGCAACATGCAGCGGCCGCAGAATGTGCAACGGCCCCAGGGCGGCTCGCGTCCCGAGGTGAACCACGGCGGTGGTGGGGGCGCGCGGCCGAGCGCTGGCGGTGGTGGTGCGCGGCCGAGCGCTGGTGGCGGCGGTGCGCGCGGCGGCCGGCGCTAAGGACCCATCAACATGAACAATTCCATGATGCTCATCAAGCGTGGTGCCCTGCTGGCCGCATTCGTCTCCGGGCTGGCGATCACCGTTCCCGTGGCAGCGCAAAGTGCCTTCCCCTCGGCTGAGGCCGCCGCGGACGCTTTCGTCGACAACATGTCCCGCCACGATTGGGACGGCTTGAAGGTCGTGCTCGGGCCCGAGCACGCGCGCCTCGTGCCGCCCGGCAGCGTCAGTGCCGCCGACGTCACCAACTTCCTCGCCGCGTGGGCCAAGGGGCACAAGATCGTCGCCACAGGCGCAAATACCGCAGTGCTTGAACTGGCCGATGGCTGGCGCCTGCCCATCCCGATCATCAAGCGTGCTGCGGGCTGGAGCTTCGACACCAAGGCGGCGGCCGATGAAATGCGCACGCGGCGCATCGGCCGCAACGAGCTCGCGGTCATCCAGGGCGTCTATGCGTTCGTCGATGCGCAGCGCGAGTATGCCGAGGTCGATCGCAACGGCGACGGCGTACTCGAGTATGCGCAGCGGTTGCTGAGCACGCCCGGCAAAAAGGATGGACTTTTCTGGGATACGAAGGCAGGCGAGGTGGAAAGTCCGCTGGGACCGCTGCTCGATACGCGCAAGTTCGAGGACGGCTACCACGGCTACCGCTTCAAGATCCTGAAGGCACAAGGCAACGCGGCGAAGGGCGGTGCCCGCGACTTCGTGAAGAAGGGCCGGATGACCAACGGCTTTGCGCTCGTGGCATGGCCGGCCAGGTTCGGCGATACCGGCGTGATGTCCTTCATGATCAGCCACGACGGCGTCGCGTACGAGAAGGACCTCGGGCCAAACAGCGCCGCGATCGCAGGTGCGATGACGCGCTTTGATCCCGACAAGTCGTGGACGGCGCTGCCGCCGCCGAAGTAGCGTTCAACTGCAGTTGCGCGGTAGGCGGGGCGCCGGGAAGGCAGCCCCGATTCCGCTATAATTTCAAGCAATTACGCAACCAATGCGCGCCCACAAGGCGCCGCCGCTCATGGAACTCGCCAAAAGCTTCGAACCCCACGCCATCGAGGCGAAGTGGTACCCGTTCTGGTCCGACAACGGGCTCTTCAAGGCCAGCAACAAGCCGGGCGCTGCGCCGTTCTGCATCGCGCTGCCGCCGCCCAACGTCACCGGCACGCTGCACATGGGCCATGCGTTCCAGCAGACGCTGATGGACGCGATGATCCGCTACCACCGGATGCGCGGCGACAACACGTTGTGGCAGGTGGGTACCGATCATGCGGGCATCGCCACGCAGATCGTCGTCGAGCAGCAGCTGAAGGCGAAAGGGCAGACGCGCCACGACCTCGGTCGCGAAGCCTTCGTCGAACGCGTGTGGGCGTGGAAGGAAGAGTCGGGCTCCGCCATCACGCGGCAGATGCGCCGGCTGGGCGCGTCCGCCGACTGGTCGCGCGAGCGCTTCACGATGGATGCGGGCCTGTCCGCTGCGGTGGTCGAGACCTTCGTGCGGATGTTCGAGGATGGCCTCATCTATCGCGGCAAGCGCCTCGTTCACTGGGACCCGAAGCTCGGCACCGCGGTGTCGGACCTCGAAGTCGACAGTGAGGAAGAGCAGGGCAAGATCTGGGAGATCCGGTATCCGCTGGTTGAGGCCGTGAACGGCATCGACTCGCTGGTGGTGGCCACGACGCGGCCCGAGACGATGCTGGGCGACGTCGCCGTCGCGGTCAATCCCGAGGACGAACGCTATCAGGCGCTGATCGGAAAATCGGTCACGCTGCCGCTGACGGGCCGCACGATTCCCGTGATCGCCGACGACTACGTCGACCGTGAATTCGGCACCGGCTGCGTGAAGATCACGCCGGCGCACGACTTCAACGACTGGCAGGTGGGCCTGCGGCATGGCCTCGTCCCGATCACCATCCTCAACCTGGACGCGACGATCAACGACAACGCTCCGGCCAAGTATCGCGGTCTTGATCGCTACGTCGCGCGCAAGGCCGTGCTGGCGGACCTCGCCGAAGCCGGCCTGGTGGTCGCGGAGAAACCGCACAAGATGGTGGTACCGCGCAGTGGCCGCACCGGCGAAGTGGTGGAGCCGATGCTCACCGACCAGTGGTTCGTGGACATGCGGAAGCCCGCGCCCGCCACGCATCCGTTCTTCCCGGGGCGCACGATCCAGGACCTGTGCCTGTCGGCGGTGAACGAGGGCCTCGTGCCCCCGGGGGGCGGTGCGCCCGAAAAGGTCAGCTTCGTGCCGGGCGAATGGCTTTCCACCTATCACCACTGGATCCACAACATCCAGGACTGGTGCATCTCGCGGCAGCTGTGGTGGGGGCATCGCATCCCGGCCTGGTACGACGACGCCGGCAACATCTACGTGGCGCGGACCGAAGCCGCTGCGCGCGCGCAAGCCGTGGCGAAGACCGGGCGCGAGCCTGCAGCATTGCGGCAGGACGAGGACGTGCTCGACACGTGGTTCTCATCAGCACTTTGGTGCCACTCCACGCTGGGCTGGCCCGAGGACACGCCCGAGCTGCGCACGTTCCTGCCGTCGTCGGTGCTGGTGACCGGCTTCGACATCATCTTCTTCTGGGTGGCGCGGATGATCA
>JANNNM010000597.1:0-2752 GCA_031398535.1 Betaproteobacteria bacterium
GAATACCCGCAGGTCGAGGGCCAACTCTTGCCAGCGGCGAATGGCGCAGTCCACAATCAGGACGGCTTCTTCTACGCCCTGCTTCGCAAGGCCTGACGTACCCGTCCTCCCGCCTGTTGCGTTCCGGAACCAGGCTGCCACGCCGCCGGACCCTGTGGCCATGATCCTCGCCGGCATGCCGTCCCCCTTCCCATCCTGCACGCCGTTCCCGCTTCGCCGCCCGCCCTTGTGGTGGGCCGTGGTTGCGCTGCTCGCCGCTGGCCTCGCGCTGCTGGCGCCGCATGCGCGCGCGGACTCGATCCCGGTCAAGTCGGCGGAGTTGCGCGCGATCGACGGCGAGGTCGTGCTGAACGCCGATTTCGACTTCGTCTTCAACAACACGCTCGAGGACGCGCTGCAAAATGGCATTCCGCTCTACTTCGTGCTCGACATCGAGCTATCGCGCGCGCGCTGGTGGTGGCTCGACGAGAAGGTGGTGCAGACGGCGCTGACCTATCGCGTTTCCTATAACGCCTTGACGCGGCAGTACCGCGTGGCCAGCGGCCTGCTGTCGCAAAGCTACGGATCGCTCGATGAGGTGCAGCGCTACATCGGGCGCATCACTTCGCGCCCGGTCATCCGGCTCGATGCGCTCACCTCCGGTGCGCGCTACGACGCCGCCGTCCGCCTGCGCCTCGACGTCAACCAGTTGCCGAAACCCTTCCAGGTGAATGCGCTCGCGTCACGCGAGTGGACGCTCGCCTCCGAGTGGCAACGCTTCACGTTTGTCGCGCCATGAGCGCATTGCCCGGCAAACGCGGATTGCGCTGGCTGCTGCTGGTGTCGGCATCGCTGTCGGCGATCGCGCTGTTCCTGCTCGCCACCGCGACGGCGAACACGGGACTCTTCGCGCAAGGCTACGACGTGCTGCTGATCGGCAATGGCGTGCTGATCGCGTTGCTGATGTTCGTCGTCGGCTGGCAATTGTGGCGGCTGCGCCGCAATTTGAAGGCCGGGCTGTTCGGCTCGCGGCTTGCCGTGCGCCTCGTGTTCCTGTTTGCGCTGGTGGCGGTGCTGCCCGGCGCGCTGGTGTACGCAGTGTCGGTGCAGTTCATCGGGCGCAGCATCGAAAGCTGGTTCGACGTGCGCGTCGACCGCGCGCTGGAAGGCGGCCTCAATCTCGGCCGCAATGCGCTCGATTACCTGCTGAAGGAAACGCAGGGCAAGGCCACGCAGATGGCGACGGCCATCGCCGAAACCCCGGGCAACCTGGCCGGGGCGCTCAATCGCGTCGCCGAGCAGGGCAATGTCTACGAGGCCGTACTGTTCTCGCCCACGGGCAGCGTGCTGGCCGTGGCCGGCACCGGCGGCTCGCGTGCCACGCCGGAGCCCCCGCCCGCGCAGGCGCTGCGCCTCGCGCGCATGCAGCAGCCCTTCGCCAAGATCGAGCAGCAGGCCGACGGCAACCTGCTGCTGCGCGTCGTCGTCCCCGTCAACACCGATGACAGCCTCAACCCGCTGAAGCTGCTGCAGGTCATTGAACCGGTGCCGGTGGCGCTGGCGCAGGATGCCGAACGGGTGCAGGCGGGCGTGCGCGACTACAAGGAGCTTTCCTTCTCACGGCAGTCGCTGACGCGCCTGTACGCGCTGACGCTGACGCTCACCCTGTTGTTGGCGCTCACTTCGGCGCTGGGCCTTGCGGTGGTGCTGTCCGAGCGCTTCGCTGCGCCGCTGGGGCTGCTGGCCGAAGGCACCCGCGCGGTCGCGCAAGGCGACTTCACGCGCCGCCAGCCGGTGGTCTCGCGCGATGAACTGGGGGTGCTCACCGAGTCGTTCAACACGATGACGGCGCAGCTGGCCGAGGCGCACGGCAAGGCCGAGGACGGCCGTCGCGCCACCGAAACCACGCGCGCCTATCTCGAAAGCATCCTCGGCAACCTGTCCGCCGGCGTGCTGGTCTTCGACGAGCGGCACCGGTTGCGCACCGTCAATCCCAGCGCGGCGGTGATCCTGCAGCAGCCGGTGGCCGACCTGACCGGCATGGCGCTCGCCGACTGGGGCCGCCGGTTGCCGGCACTGGCGCCGTTCGCCGAACTGGTCGCCGAAGGCTTCCGCGGCAGCCGCGAAGGCCAATGGCAGAAGGAGGCCTCGCTGGCCGTGGCCAACCTGTCGCGCACGTTGCTGATGCGCGGCACCCGGCTGCCTGGCACCGCCACCACCGGCGGCTATGTGGTGGTGTTCGACGATGTGTCGGAGCTGATGCAGGCGCAACGCGACGCGGCATGGGCGGAGGTGGCGCGACGGCTCGCGCACGAGATCAAGAATCCGCTGACGCCGATCCAGCTGTCCGCCGAGAGGCTGGCGATGAAGCTTGCACCCAAGCTTGAAGGCGCGGACCAGGACATCCTGCGCCGCGGCACGCAGACGATCGTGTCGCAGGTGGGCGCGATGAAGCACATGGTGGACGACTTCGCGATCTACGCGCGCCAACCGCGGCCGGGACAGATGCAGAATGTCGATCTGCAGGCCCTATTGCTTGACGTGCTGGCCCTGTACGACAATCTTCGTCCCCACGTTAGGCTATCCTTGCCGGAAGCGCCCGTCTTCGTGCTGGGCGAACCCACCCGTCTGCGCCAGGTGTTCCACAATCTGCTCAGCAACGCGGTCGATGCCCAGGCCGACGTCGCCGATCCGCATTTCGCGATCACGCTCACCGCCAACGCCGGCGAGGTCGTCCTCAAGTTTGCCGACGGCGGCCCGGGGTTCGGCACCG
>JANNNM010000625.1:0-2832 GCA_031398535.1 Betaproteobacteria bacterium
TCTTCGAGATTGGCCGGACGATGCAGGTAGCGCACGTTGGCGCGCGTGGCGAGGTCGGCCAGCAGCGGCTTCGGTTCATTGGTGTAGCAGAACGCCGTCTCGCCCGCGATCTCGAGGCGCTGCGACAACGCGCGGCCCTGCTGCTCCGCCCACGCGCGCGCCTCGTCGCCGTACACCTCGATCACTTCCGGTTCCACGTGTTGCGCGAGCAGTGCCGCCGGCGTGTCGCTGGCGATCAGCGTGCCATGGTCGATGACGGCGAGGCGCGTCGCCAGGCGCTCGGCCTCGTCCATGAAATGGGTCGTCAGCAGGATGGTCTTGCCCTGTGCCAGCAACTGCCGCAGCCCATCCCAGATCAGGTGCCTCGCCTGCGGGTCGAGGCCGGTCGTGGGTTCGTCGAGGATCAGCAGATCCGGGTCGTTGATCAGCGCGCGTGCGAGCGTCAGGCGGCGCTTCATGCCGCCCGACAACGTGCGGATGCCGACATCGCGCTTCGTCGCCAGGCCCGCGAAATCGAGCAGCCGCGGAATGCGCTCCTCGAGCACGGGCCGCTTGATGCCGAAATAGCCGCCGTAGATCAGCAGGTTCTCGCGGACGGTGAAGTCCGGATCGAGGTTGTCCATTTGCGGCACGACACCCACGCGGATGCGCGCGCGCCGCGCTGCCAGCGGCACGGGTTCGCCCACCATCTCGATGGTGCCGCCATCCGGGTCGATGAGTCCGAGGCAGCAACGCAGCGTGGTGGTCTTGCCCGCGCCGTTGGGGCCGAGCAGGCCGAAACAATCGCCACGGCGGATCTCGAACGAGAGCCCGCGCACGACTTCGGTGTCTCCGTAGCGCTTGCGCAGGCCGTCGACGCGCAGCACCGCGTCGCGCCGGGCTTCTGGCGCCGGCGTCATCGCGCTGCCACATGCCGGTGATCACCCGCTGCAGCTGCGGCAACCGGCCATGGAAAAAATGACTGCAGCCGGGAAACACAACGACCGGCAACTCCTGCGGCCGCGCCCAGGCGAAGACATCGGCCAGCGGCACCACCTCGTCCTGCTCGCCGTGGATGACGATGGTGTCGGCGGGTACGGCCTCAAGTGCGAAGCGGCCCACGGCCGGCCCGACCAGCACGAGGCGTTGGGTGGCGATGGTCCGTGCGACGCGCGTCTGGACAAAGGTGCCAAACGAAAATCCCGCAAGGACGACCGGCAGATCGTGACCGAAACGTTGCCGCGCATCGGCCAGCGCGGCCAGTGCATCCGCGGTCTCGCCGTTGCCTTCATCGAAGGTGCCAGCGGACGCGCCGACACCACGGAAGTTGAAGCGCACGGCCACGTAGCCCAGCGCGAAGAACGTGCGCGCCAGTGTCTGCGCCACCTTGTTGTCGAGCGTGCCGCCCTGCAGCGGGTGCGGATGGGCGACGAGCGCGATGCCCTTCGGCGGGCCTTCAGGGACATTGCGGACGACCTCAAGCAGGCCCGCAGGCCCGGCGATGGTCTCGCGCTCCGCGGTACGGGGTGTCAAATGCGCAGCCGCTCGACGACTTCGCCGTTCACGATGTGCCGGTCGACGATCTCGTCGATATCCTCGCGGTCGACGTACGTGTACCAGACGGCGTCGGGGTAGACGACCAGCACGGGGCCTTCCTCGCAGCGATCGAGGCAACCCGCCTTGTTGATGCGGACCTTGCCCGGGCCGTTGATGCCCAGTGCCTTGATGCGGCCCTTCGCATAGGCCTGCATGTCGGCCGCACCGGCATCGGCGCAGCACTTTTCACCGGCATCGCGCTTGTTGCAGCAGAAAAAGACGTGGCGTTCGAAGTAGCTCATTGGCGTGGCAGCGTGAGACGGACCGCGATTATAGCGGTGCGCCCGCGTGCCGCTCGCGTGGGTCACCCCAGCCGGGACGCCCGGCCAGCGCGAACAACCACGCCGCCACCGCCAATGGCCACGCCAGCAGGATGGATTGCGTCAGGCCGTTGAAATTGAGCAGGTGGCCGTAGCGCCAGCTGAAGAGCGTCAGCGACGCGCGGGTGGGCGGAAAGTCGGAGACGACGATGGGCAACAGCAGCGACGCCAGCAGCGCCGTCGCACAGGCGGCCAGCTGCACCGGCCGCGGCATGAACACGATGCACAGCAGCACCAGCAATCCCGTCGCGATGCCGATCGAAACGCCGGGCTTCAACCACGCGTCCCACAGCGCGGGCTTCAGCAGCAGCATGGCGGACACCCCCTTCACCAGCAGCGCGGCGCCGATCAGCAGCAGCACCGCGCCGCCGATGTAGCGCCGGTCGCGCAGCAGCAGCACGAGGAAGAGTCCCACGCCGGTCAACTGCAGCGCGGACTGCGCAGCCTCGATCAGCACGGCCGCGCGATCCGGGTGCATGGCGGCTTCGGCGACGCCAAGGGCCGCGGGCGCGAGATCGGGATCGAACGTGACGGCAAAGAGCGAGATCCCCGGATTGATCTGCGCCGCCAGCCACACCGTCAGCAACGCAAGACCCACATCGCCCAGCATGCCGGGCAGGAATACGCGGTGCCGGATGGTGGAAAGCGCGCGGCGCGTGCGCTCGGAGCGCACGATGATCGCCGCCAGCATCGCCCCCGCCAGCGTTCCGGCCGTGTTCGCGAAAAGATCGATCAGGTTGGCATCGCGCGACGGCAGGAACATCTGCAGCGTCTCGAGGCCGAAGGACAGCGTGACCCCCGCGCACAGCGCATGCACCGCGCGGGTGGCTGGCGACGCGCGCTGCGCGATCAGCGCGACGAAGAGGCCGAAGGGCACATAGGCCAGCACGTTGGCCAACACATCGAAGCGCGTCCAGCGCGGCGGCCAGGGGGCGAA
>JANNNM010000665.1:0-6641 GCA_031398535.1 Betaproteobacteria bacterium
GGCGCGCCGATCGTCGTGCAGTCGATGACCAACACGGATACGGCGGATATCGCCGCGACGGTGGCGCAGGTGCGCGCGCTGGCCGACGCCGGCTCCGAGCTCGTCCGCATCACCGTCAACAGCGCCGAAGCTGCGGCTGCCGTCGGCCCCATCCGGGCGCAACTCGACGCCCTGGGCTGCATGGTGCCGCTGATCGGTGACTTCCATTTCAACGGCCACAAGCTCCTCACCGACTACCCGGACTGTGCGCAGGCATTGGCCAAGTACCGGATCAATCCGGGCAATGTCGGCAAGGGCACCAAACGCGATCCGCAGTTCGCCGTGATGATCGAGAAGGCCATCGAGTACGGCAAACCGGTGCGCATCGGCGTCAACTGGGGCAGCCTCGACGCCGACCTGCTGGCGCGGATGATGGACGCCAACGCTGCGCTGGCGCAGCCCCAGACGGCCGACGCGGTGATGCGCGAGGCCTTGATCGTCTCCGCCATCGGCAGCGCCGAGCGCGCCGAGGAACTGGGCCTGCCCCACGATCGCATCGTGCTGTCATGCAAAGTATCCAACGTGCAGGACCTGATTGCGGTGTATACGGAGCTTGCGCGCCGCTGCGACTACCCGCTGCACTTGGGCCTCACCGAGGCCGGGATGGGCAGCAAGGGTATCGTCGCGTCCACCGCCGCCATGGCTGTGCTGCTGCAGCAGGGCATCGGTGACACGATCCGCGTGTCGCTCACGCCCGAACCCAACGGCGACCGCGCGCGCGAGGTGATCGTTGCGCAGGAAATTCTGCAGACGATGGGCCTGCGCTCGTTCACGCCGCAGGTTACCGCGTGCCCGGGCTGCGGCCGCACGACCAGCACCTACTTCCAGGAGCTGGCCGAGCGCATTCAGACCTACCTGCGCACGGCGATGCCCGCATGGCGCGAGAAATATCCGGGGGTCGAGGACCTGCATGTCGCGGTGATGGGCTGCGTGGTCAACGGGCCGGGCGAGTCGAAGCTCGCCAACGTCGGCATCTCGCTGCCCGGCACCGGGGAAACCCCCGTCGCGCCGGTGTATGTCGACGGCCAGAAGACGGTCACGCTGAAGGGCGATCACATCGCCGAGGAGTTCCAGGCGCTGGTCGACGACTACGTGCGCGCCACCTACGGCGGCGAAGCCCGCGCCGCGCATCTTTCCCCCGACAAGAAGCACATCGCCGTCAAGGCGATTGCGTAAGGCCCCGCATGGCGACCGCATTGCAGGCCGTACGCGGCATGAACGACGTGCTGCCCGACGAAGCCGTGCTGTGGCAGCACTTCGAGGACACCGCGCGCGCCGTCTTCGCCCAATATGGCTATCGCAACATTCGCGTGCCCATCGTCGAATCCACGGCGCTCTTCGTGCGTGGCATCGGCGAGTACACCGACGTCGTCGAGACGGAGATGTACACGTTCGAGGACAAGCTGAACGGTGACTCGCTGACGCTGCGTCCCGAAGGCACGGCCGGCATCGTCCGGGCGACGATCGAGCACAACCTGACCTACGACCGCCCGCAACGTGTCTGGACCAGCGGCCCGATGTTCCGCCACGAGCGCCCGCAGAAGGGCCGGTACCGCCAGTTCCACCAGCTCGACTGCGAAGCCCTGGGTTTCGAGGGCCCCGATGCCGACGCCGAGCAGATCGTGATGCTGGCGCGGCTGTGGAAGGCGCTTGGTCTGTCGGACATCGGGCTGCAAATCAACTCGATCGGCAATGCGCACGAGCGCCTCGCCCATCGCAACCAGCTCATCGCCTACTTCGAACGCCACGCGGACGTGCTCGACGCGGTGGCCAGGCGCCGGCTGCATGCCAATCCGCTGCGCATCCTCGACAGCAAGAACCCGGCGATGCAGCCGATGCTCGAAGCCGCGCCGAAGCTCGTCGACTTCATCGAGGACAAGTCGCTGGCGCATTTCGATGCCTTGCAGGCGGTGCTGAAGGACGCCGGATTGGACTTCACGATCAATCCGCGGCTGGTGCGTGGCCTCGACTATTACAATCGCACCGTGTTCGAGTGGGTGACCTCCAGCGCTGAACTGGGCGCGCAGGGTACCGTGGCCGGTGGTGGCCGCTACGACAGTCTGTTCGAGCTACTGGGCGGCAAGCCCAATTTCGCGTGCGGCTTCGCGATCGGCGTCGAACGGATGATCCTGCTGCTGGCCGCGCAGGGCGCAGGTACCGGACCGGGGCCCCTGGCCTATGTCGTGCACGTGGGCGACACGGCGGCACCGCTGGCGCGCAAGCTCGGCGAGACGCTGCGCGACGACGGGCACCAGGTCGTCGTCAATGCAGGGGGCGGCAGTTTCAAGTCACAGATGAAGAAGGCCGATGCCAGTGGCGCGCGGTTTGCGCTGATCATCGGCGAAGACGAGGCGCAGGCCGGGACCGTGGCGATCAAGTCGCTGCGGGTCGCGGGCGAGCAGGCTGCCGTGGCGCTGCGCGACGTGGCGGCCCACCTGGCCGCCGCCAACGGATAATTTTCGCAATCAAGGATTGACCATGGCAGTTTACGATCTCCAAGAACAGGACCAGCTCGATGACCTGAAGGCCTGGTGGACACGCTGGGGCAACGTCGTCACTACCGCAGCACTGGTCGTGGCACTGGCGCTGGTGGGTTGGCAGGGATGGCGCTGGTGGACCGCGAAGCAGGCCGAGGAAGCTTCTGCATTGTTTGCGGGGCTGGCCCAGGCGGCGCGCGCCAACGACCTGCCCAAGGCCAAGGATGCGGTCCGCGAACTTGAAGACCGCTTCGCCCGCACCGGCTATGCCGCGCGTGGCGCGCTGATCCTGGCGCGGATGCAGTTCGATGCCGGCGATGCGGCCGGCACCACCGCGCAGCTGCAATGGGTGATCGACCGCGCCAACGAAACCGAGCTGAAGGAAATCGCGCGCTACCGCCTGGCCGAGGTCCACCTCAACCAGAAGCAATACGATGAGGCGCTGAAAGTGCTCGATGCGAAGCACGGCGACGCGTTTGCGGGCCTCTACGCCGACCTGCGCGGGGACGCGCTGGCCTCGGCGGGGCGCCCTGCCGACGCGCGCGCCGCGTACGAAACCGCGCTGGCCAAGCTCGACGCCAAGTCACCCTACCGCACTTATGTGCAGGTGAAGCTGCAGGCGGTCGGTGGTTCGCCAGCCGCCGCGCCGCCGGTTGCCGCAGGCAGTGGCGCTCCGCCCGCTGCCGCGGCGGCTTCCGCTCCTGCACCCGCGCCAGCCGCCGCGCCCGCTGTTGCGCCCGCGCCGGCGGCCGCACCGAAGAAATGATGCCGCGCGTGACCACGTTGCACCATCCGTTCGCAACGCGCACCGCGTTGCTGGTGGCGCTCGCGCTCCTTGGCGGCTGCGGCGGCAACATCAAGGAATACATCCCGACGATCCCGGCACTGTCGTTCCGGTGGCTCTATGACAGCAAGAAGCCCGGCCCGCTGCCGGAGCTGAAGGCGTCGGTCACGCCGACGATCGGCTTCAACATCGCCGTCGGCAAAGGCGTGCCCGGGTTCGCCCCCGCGGTGCTGCCGGATGCGATCTATGCGGCAGCACCCGATGGCGCGGTGACGCGCATCGATCCCGTGACGGGCCGCACCGTATGGCGGGTCAGCGCGGGCAAGCCGCTGTCGGCCGGCGTCGGGGCCGACGCCAAGGTCATTGTCGTGGGGACCGACAAGGGCGAGGTCCTGGCCTTCGACGCCGACGGCAAGCCGCTATGGACCGCGCGCGTGCCGACTGAAATCATCGCGCCGCCGCGCGTCGCCGATGGCGTGGTCGCCGTGTTCGTCGGCGACGGCAGCGTGCACGCGCTCAACGCGGTCGACGGCTCGAAGAAGTGGGTGGTCCAGCGTGCGATTCCGGCGCTGACGGTGCGCAACTACGCCGGCGGCGCCTCGGTGCGCGGCGGCCTGTTCGTCGGCACGGCCGGCGGCCGCCTGCTCGCGATGGACCTCATCACCGGCATCATCGGCTGGGACGGCATCGTCGCCAATCCGAAGGGCGCCACGGAGCTGGAGCGCATCGCCGACGTCACCAGCCTTCCGCTCGTCGATGACCGCCAGGTCTGCGCCGTGGCCTTCCAGGGGCGCCTCGCGTGCTTCGAGATCACGCGCGGCACGCTCAACTGGTCGCGCGACATCTCGAGCCTGTACGGGCTCGCCTCGGACGCCACCAACGTGTACGTGACCGACGACCGCGGCGCCATCCATGCATTCGATCGCACCAACGGCGCCTCCGTCTGGAAGCAGGACCTGCTGGCCGCCCGCAAGATCGGGGGGCCGCAGCGCGTCGGCGACTACATCGGCGTCGTCGACGTCGAGGGCTTCCTGCACCTGCTGTCGCCCATCAATGGCGCCTACGTCGGCCGCATCGCCACCGACGGTTCCGCCGCCACGTCACAACCCGGAGTCTTTGCCGGCAGCGCGTTGTGGCAGACCGCGGCGGGCAACCTCTTCTCGGTCTCCGCCAGGTAGCGGGAAAGGGAAGAATGCTCCCCACCGTCGTTCTGGTCGGCCGTCCCAATGTCGGCAAGTCCACGCTGTTCAACCGGCTGACGAAGACCCGCGACGCGCTGGTCGCGGATTTCCCCGGGCTGACGCGCGACCGCCACTACGGCCGCGCGCGGATGGGCGAGCGCAGTTGCTTCATCGTCGATACCGGCGGCTTCGAGCCCAAGGCAACTTCCGGCATCCTGCACGAGATGGCGCGCCAGACGCGACAGGCCATCGCCGAGTCCGATGTCGTCGTGTTCCTGGTCGACGGCCGCGCGGGCCTCACGCCGCAGGACACGGTGATCGCCGACCTGCTGCGCAAGGCCGGTCGTCCGGTCGTGCTGGTCGTCAACAAGGCGGAAGGCCTGCAACCCGAGCGCACCGTCGCCGAATTCCATGAACTGGGCCTGGGCGAACCCATCGCCATCTCCGCCGCGCACGGCGAGAACGTGCGCGGCATGATCGATGCGGCACTCGACGTGCTGCCCTCCGCGGAAGACCGGCCCGACGACGCCACGCCCAATGCATCGAAGGACCCCGAGCGTCCGGACACGATCAAGGTGGCCATCGTCGGTCGCCCCAACGTCGGCAAGTCCACGCTCGTCAACGCCATCTTCGGCGAGGAACGCGTCATCGCCTTCGACGAGCCCGGCACGACACGCGACGCCATCTATCTCGACTTCGAACGCGACGGCCAGAAGTTCACGCTGATCGACACGGCCGGCGTACGCCGCCGCGGCAAGGTCTTCGAGGCCATCGAGAAATTCTCCGTGATCAAGACGCTGCAGGCCATCGAGGATGCCAACGTCGTCGTGCTGCTGCTCGATGCGGAGCACGCCATTACCGAGCAGGACGCGCACCTCGCCGGCCACATCCTCGACGAAGGCCGCGCGCTGGTGGTGGCCGTCAACAAGTGGGACGCCGTGGCCACCGAAGAACGCGAACAGGTGAAGCGCGACATCGAGCGCAAGCTGGCCTTCCTGTCCTTTGCTGCGCATCACTTCATCGCCGCGAAGGAAGGCAAGGGCGTGCCGGCCGTGATGAAATCGGTGCAGGAAGCCTTCGTCGCGGCGATGATCAAGCTGCCCACGCCCCGCCTGACGCGGACGCTGCAGCAGGCCGTGGCGCGGCAGGCGCCGCCGCGCGCCGGTTTGGTGCGCCCGAAGCTTCGCTATGCGCACCAGGGTGGCGTCAACCCGCCGCTGATCATCGTGCACGGGACCGCGCTGCACGGCGTCTCCGACGCCTACCGCCGATTCCTGGAACATTTCTTCAGCGACGCGTTCAAACTGCGGGGAACACCCCTTAGGATACAATTCAAGACGGGTGCCAACCCCTACGCGGACCCTCCCGCACGCCGCCGCTAGAACGCCACCGCTTCAGTTTCGCGGTACTGCGTTCCACGACCGGTGCGGGCAACAACAAGACCGGAGCTCGGCCATGAGCAACAAAGGGCAAATGCTACAAGACCCCTTCCTGAACACCCTGCGCAAAGAGCACGTCCAGGTGTCGATCTACCTCGTCAATGGCATCAAGCTGCTGGGGCAGATCGAGTCCTTCGACCAGTACGTCGTGCTGCTGAAGAACACGGTCACGCAGATGGTGTACAAGCACGCCATTTCCACCGTGGTGCCCACGCGTCCGGTCACGATGCCGCATCACGCGCCCGACGGCGACGCCTGAACCCGCTCCGGCGCAGGTGGCAACACGCGGTCCTGCCTGCGGCACCTGCGCGCCGGTTCGCAAGGCGATGACGCATGTTTGAACGTCCCGCGGGCGGCGGTCGTGCGCTGGTCGTCGCGCTCGATTTCGGCAACGCCGACCCCGAGTACCGCGTCGCCGAGATCACCGCGCTCGCCGAGTCGGCCGGCGCGCTGGTCGTGGGCGTCGTCCGCGGGCCGCGCCGGCGCCCCGACCCCGCCACGTTCGCCGGCAAGGGCAAGGTGGAGGAAATCGCCGCGCAGCGCCTGGCGCTCGAAGCCGACATCGTGCTCTTCGACCACACGCTCTCCGGCGTCCAGCAGCGCAACCTCGAGCAGAAGCTCGTGTGCCGCGTCGTGGACCGCGCGGGACTCATCCTCGATATCTTCGCGCTGCGCGCGCGCAGCGCCGAAGGCAAGCTGCAGGTGGAGCTCGCGCAACTCG
>JANNNM010000699.1:0-10126 GCA_031398535.1 Betaproteobacteria bacterium
TGTCGCTTGCCGCGTCCCCGGACGCGGATGTGCTGGCGCGCCGACAGGCCTGGCTTGGCGCGTAGGGCTTCAACCCGCGTCGCACCCTGGCGCACCGCCGTGGTGGTGGCTGCGCTGGCCACGACCGGCGTCGCCGCGGGCGCCCCTGCGGCGCCACCTGAAACGCGACGCGATGCCACCGTCGACACGTACTTCGGCCAGGCCATTGCGGACCCGTATCGCTGGCTGGAAGACACGGCCAGCGAATCGACGCGTTCCTGGTTCACGGCGCAGAACGCGTTCACGCGCACCGTGCTTGATGCGCTGCCCGGCCGCGCCGCGCTGAAGGACCAGCTGCGCGCACTCAATGCGGTCGATACCCGCGTGAAGGACGTGCAGCGCGCCGGCGACCGTATCTTCTTCCTGCGCCGCATGGCAAGCGAGCAGCACTACCGCCTGTGGATGCGGGAAGGCCTGGCCGGTGCGCCGCGGCAGGTGCTCGATCCCGAGCGCTACCGTGACAGCGCAGCGCCCGCCGCCATCGACTACTACCGGGCGTCGCCGAACGGACGACGACTGGCGGTCGGCATTGCCCAGGGTGGCAGCGAGGAGGCCACGCTGCATGTGCTCGACGTCGACACCGGCGCGATGCTGGGGGTCCCTGCGCCGCGCGCGCGTTGGGCTGGTCCAGTGTGGCGCTTCGACAGCACGGTGCTCTTCTTCACGCAGCAGAAGGACTGGCCCGCCGGCACGCCACCGGCCGACCTGCTGAAGGACAGCCGCGCCATGATGCGTACGATCGACGCGGCGGGTGCCGCAACGGATGTCCCGGTGTTCGGTCGCGGCCTCGATGCCGGCGTCGACATGGCGGCTGACGACACGCCCGCAGTGGATGCATCCCCGGTCTCGCCGTTCGCGCTTGGCGTCGTGCGCCACGGCACGCAGCGCGAGTTGACGATCCACGTCGCGCGCCTCAACACGCTGCGGAGCGGCGCAACGCCATGGCACAAGCTGGCGGGACCGGAACGCGGCATCGTCGACTACGACGTACGCGGCGAATGGATCTATGTCGTCACCAACGAAGGCGCGCCGCGCTATCGCGTGCTGCGCTGGTCGCTCAACGATCCACGCCCGCTCACGCCCGCGGATGCGGAGGTGGTCGTCGCCGAGTCGACGCGCGTGGTCAAGTCCCTCGGCGTGGCGCGCGACGCGCTGTATGTGCAGCAGCAGGACGCGGGCACCAGCAAGCTGCTGCGGCTTGAGTTCAACGTGCGCCCGGCCAAGGTCCGCGGGCGCGTGCCGCCGTCGCGCAGCAAGGCACCGCCGGCCAAGCCGGCCGGTGTTGCGCGCGGTACCGAGATCGCGCTGCCCTTCGCCGGCACCATTGCCGCGCGCGTCGTCGATCCGTTGCACGCAGGCGCGCTGCTGCGGCTGACCGGCTGGACGCAATCCACGGGCTACTACGCGGTGGATGCGAAGACCGGCGCGGTCGCGCGCACGGCATTGCTGCCCGCCGCCCGTGCCGACTTTGGCAATGTCACCACGACGCAGGCCATGGTGGCGGCTGCCGATGGCACGCGCGTTCCCGTATCGATCGTCCACGCGCGCGCACCGAAGCTTGATGGCAGCGCGCGCGTGCTGCTGGATGTCTATGGCGCCTATGGCGAAAGCCAGGAGCCGGCGTTCTGGCCCTCGCTGCTCGCGTGGATCGAGCGCGGCGGCGTCTATGTCGTCGCGCACGTTCGCGGCGGCGGCGAGCTTGGTCACGCGTGGCATCGCGGTGGCTACAAGGCCACGAAGGCCAACACGTGGCGCGATGCGATTGCCGTCGGCGACTGGCTGGTGCACACGCAATGGACGGTCCCGGCGCGCCTCGCGATCACCGGCGGCAGCGCCGGTGGCGTCGCGGCGGGCAATGCGATCATCGACCGCCCCGATCTCTTTGCCGCGATGGTCAGCCAGGTCGGCTTCCACGACACGCTGCGCGGCGAGACCGGCCTGGTGGGCCCTGCCAACATCGCGGAATTCGGCAGCGTGACGACCCCCGAAGGCTTCCGCGACCTGCTGGCGATGAGCAGCTACGCGCGGCTGCGCGACGGTATGCGCTATCCGGCCGCGCTCTTCACCACCGGCTTCAACGATCCGCGCGTCGACCCGTGGGATCCGGGGAAGATGGCCGCGCGGCTGCAGGCGATCAACGCCGGCCAGGACGGCAGCGGCAAGCCGGTCCTGCTGCGCGTGGATTTCGAGGCCGGCCATGGCGGCGGCACGCTCGACCAGCTGATCGACGAGACCACCGATGTCTTCGCGTTCCTGCTGTGGCAGACCGGCGCAGCAGGTTTTGCACGACCCTGAGGCAAAGGCGTCTAGATCACGACCGCCGGGTTGAGCGTATAGAGACCGGTGACGGAGGCGTGCCCCAGTGAATGTCCATGCATCGCCTGCCGGACGGCGCGGCCATCGAATGTTCCGGGGACGTCGAGGCGCGCAACATCGAGCGCATGCACAGTGAAAATGTAGCGTTGTGGGATCGCGTCGTTCCACGGCGGGCACGGACCATCATAGCCGTGATAATCGCCGCCCATGGCGGCATCGCCGGCAAACCAGCCGGTGTAATCGTTGATTGCATGACGCGCGTTGCCCGGCGCCTGCGGTCCCGGCTTGCCGCGGGCCGTGACGCCACCGGAATGCGATCCCCGCGCAATCGATTGCACCGACGGCGGAATGTCGATCAGCGCCCAGTGGAAGAAATCGACGCGCGGCAGCGACGCCGGGATGATGCGGCCTTCCTGGTTCACGTCATCCCCGCGCGACGGCACGTCCGGGTCGTGGCAAAGCAGTGCAAAGGATCGCGTGCCGGGCGGCGCGTTGCTCCATGCAAAGTCCGGGTTGCGGTTGGACGAAAGCTTGACGTGGGTGGCGGGATCGATGACGGCGAACGCGAACTCGCCGGGGATCACGCCATGGTTGGCAAAGGCCGTCGTGGTGAGGTGCATCGGCTGAACGTCCACAAGAGGCGGCACGCACGCGGTGCGCGCCGCGCGGGTTTCACCTGCGCGAGGAATCGTGCGCGCCGGAACCGCGCATGGCCTCCACCGAGGCCTTCTGCAGTTCCATCGTCTTGATGCTCATCTGCATCATGTTGACGCTCATCGTCAGCCAGTTCTCGATGACGCGCAGCTCGGCGATCTTGCGATCAATTTCCGCCGGGTCGAGCGCCGCGAACAGCGCGGCCGGATTCCCGAAGGGCATGCCGGGTGGCATCCCTGCCGTGGCGCCCGCGGCGGCCCCGGCCGCCGGAAAACCCGGCATCGCCAGTCCCAGCGGATTCCACATCCGCTGCAGGAATGCCACGGCATCCTGCGGTGAAAACGCGGGAGCGTCGCCGGCGTCCTTGCCGGAACCTTGCTGGTCAGCCATCGCGGTGTCCTCCAAAGCGCGCGACCCGGCGTCCGGTGCCGCGCATTTGCTACTATCCTCCACTATGGCGGAGTCCGGCGCAACACTGTTGGAGCGCGTCGCCGCAATCGTCGGCCACGCGCATGTCCTGTCCGCACCCGGCGACGTCGAACCCTATCTCGTCGATTGGCGCGGGCGCTATCGCGGCACTGCGCTAGCAGTCGTGCGTCCCGGCTCCACGTCCGAGGTGTCGGCGGTGGTGCGCGCATGCGTCGACGCCGGGGTGGCCATCGTCCCGCAGGGCGGCAACACCGGCTTGTGCGGTGGCGCCATTCCGCGCGTGGACGCCGGGGAAATCGTGCTGTCGCTGACCAGGATGCAGCGCGTGCGCGGCATCGATGTCGCCAACGCCACCATCACCGTCGAGGCCGGCGCCACGCTGGCCGCCGTGCAGGATGCCGCCGCCGCCGCCGGATTGCTCTTTCCGCTGTCGCTGGCGTCGCAGGGCAGCTGCACCATCGGCGGCAACGTGTCGACCAATGCCGGTGGCACCGCGGTGCTGCGCTTCGGCAATACGCGCGAACTCACCCTCGGCATCGAGGCGGTGCTGGCCGACGGAGAAATCTGGGACGGCCTGCGTGGCCTGCGCAAGGACAATACCGGCTACGATCTGAAACAACTCATCATCGGCGCCGAGGGCACGCTCGGCGTCGTCACGGCCGTCGTGATGAAACTCTTCCCCGCGCCGCGCGCCTCCGCCACGGCCCTGGCGGCCGTGGCCACGCCCGAGCATGCGGTGGCCTTGCTGGGCACGTTGAAGCGCGCGCTGGGCGACCGGCTCACCGGCTTCGAACTGATCAGTGCCTTCGCACTCGCGTTGTCGCGGAAGCACCATGCCGGCGCGCCGGACCTGTTGCCCGGCCACCCGTGGTACACGCTGGTCCAGGTCGACGACAGCGTCGCCGATTCGCCGCTTGAAGCCGCGCTCGAAGCCGTGCTGGCGGCAGCCGCGGATGCCGGGGACATCGACGATGCCGTGGTCGCGCAGTCGGTGGCGCAATCGCGGCAGATGTGGGCACTGCGCGAGAACATCAGCGAAGCGCAGCGGCGCGAAGGCCCCAACGTCAAGCACGATATCTCGCTGCCGGTGTCGGCCATTCCGGCCTTCATGATCGAATCCGAAGCTGCGCTGGCGGCGGCGTTTCCGGGCGCGCGGCTCGTGATCTTCGGCCACCTGGGCGACGGCAATCTTCACTACAACCTGTCCGCGCCGGAAGGCGCGGCTGCGACCGCATTCATGCAACACGCTGATGCAGTCAATGCCATTGTCCACGACCGGGTGGCGCGTCACGCGGGCAGCTTCTCGGCCGAGCACGGCATCGGCCAGCTGAAACGCGAAGACCTCGCCCACTACAAGTCGGCGGTGGAACTGCGGATGATGCGTGCCATCAAGGCAGCGCTCGATCCGCGCAATCTGATGAACCCGGGCAAGGTGCTATAGCGCAATGGGCAAGGTCATCTTCTGGATCGTCGTCGTGTTCGCGCTGCTGTTCGTGCTGCGGCTGTGGAATGCCAACAAGGCGCGCGCGCGCCGCGACGCGGAGGCGCGCAAGGCCGCCGGTCCGCAGGCCATGGTCCAGTGCAGCAACTGTGGCGTGTTCCTGCCCAAGGCCGATGCCCGCCTTGAAAACAGCGCCTGGCGCTGCCAGGACCGTGGCTGCAGCACGCACGAAGCGCGTTGACGGATCAGGTGCCGCCTCGCTATAACCATCCGATGCAGCCAGCTCCCGCGCCGTTGCCCTTCGAACCGCCCCCGGTCGTGTCCCCCATGGGGGATTCGGGCCGGCGCATCCTGTGGATCGTCGGACTCTACCGGGCGGTCTGCGCGGCCCTGTTGCTGGGCGCGGCGCTGCTGGTCGACCCCAAGGCCATCGGCGTCCTCAACCCCAACGCGTTTGTCACGGGCACGGGCCTCTACTTCCTGTTCGGTCTCGCCACGTTCTGGTGGGTGCAGCAGGACCGGCTGCCGCTGCCGCTGCCGACGATGCTGCTCGGCCTGCTGGCAGGCGACCTCTTCTTCCTGTCGATGGTGATCTTTGCCGGCGGCACCTTCGGCGCGCCGCTGCCCATCCTGCTGTTCCCGCAGCTCGCGGCGGCCGGGTGGATCCTGCGCACGCAGACGGCCTTCCTGCATGCGGCCTTTGCGTCGATCGCGCTGCTGGGCCTCGATGCCTACCGGACGCTGGAAGGCATGATCGGCATTCCGCAGATGTTCCAGACGGGCATCATCGGCTTCGGTTACTTCGCGACCGTCGGCATCGCGGTGGCGCTGGGGCGCTACACCAAACAATCGGAGGAACTGGCGGCCCAGCGCGGCATCGACGTCGCCAACCTCGAGCAGGTCAATCGACTGATCATCCAGGACATGCAGGACGGCGTGCTGGTGGTCGACCTGAACGGCGTCGTGCGCGGCCACAATGCGCAGGTCACGCGGCTGCTGGGCGGCTTCGGTCGCATGCGCGGCGGCATGCGGCTCGCCGAATTCAGCACCACGTTGCACGATTACTGGCGGCGCTGGCAGGAAGACTTCACCGAGGTGCTGCCCCCGTTCAAGGTCGAGGCCACGCAACGGCTGCTGCGCGTGCGGCTGGTGCGCATCGGCACCGGGTTGAACGGCGGCACGCTGATTTACCTCGAGGACCTCGGCCGCGCGCAGACCGAGGCGCAGCAGATGAAGCTGGCGGCGATGGGTCGCCTCACCGCGTCGATCGCGCATGAGGTGCGCAACCCGCTGTCCGCCATCAACCAGGCGTCGCAATTGCTGGAGGAAGACGGCGCCGTGGCACCGGAGGGCGCGCGGCTGCTGGGCATGATCCGCAACAATGCGAAGCGCATCGATCGCATCGTCGGCGAAGTATTGCAGCTCAATCGCCGCGACCGGCAGCAACCTGAAGTCGTGGCGTTTGGTGAATTCATCCGCACGCTGACCGACGAAATCCAGGAGGCCGAGCACATGCCTCCCGGCGGCGTGTCGATCCAGATTCCCGACGACCTGCTGATCATCTTCGATCGCGGGCACCTCAACCAGATCATGTGGAACCTCGTCCGCAACGCCTGGCAGCATTGCCAGAAACGCGAAGGCAGCATCCGCATCGTCGCGCGCGCCGGCTACATGGGCGACGCCGTGATCTGTGAACTGAATGACGACGGTCCCGGCATTCCCGCCGAGCTGCGGCCGCAGATCTTCGAACCGTTCTTCACGACGCGGCCGGGCGGCACCGGCCTCGGGCTCTACATTGCGCGCGAACTGGCCGACGCCAATGGCGCGGCACTCGAGTTGCTGCCGAAGGGTCCCGGTGCGCATTTCCGCATGACATTGAAGCGCGCACTGACACCGGAACGCACGAAATGACAATCCAATTACAATCAGACGTTGGTGCAGGGGGAACAGCATGAGCAGAAAGATTCGCGGACAGCCCAAGATTCTCGTCGTGGATGACGAGCCCGATCTGCTCGAGTTGCTGGAGCTCACGCTGTCGCGGATGGGGCTCGATACCTCGCGCGCCGAAACCGTGGGCGAGGCCATCCGTCTTCTCGACAAGGAAACCTTCGACCTCTGCCTGACCGACATGCGCCTGCCCGATGGCGAGGGCCTGCGGGTCGTCGAGCACATCCACCAGAAGGGCCTTGACGTGCCGGTCGCGGTGATCACTGCCTTCGGCAGCGCCGAGAACGCCGTGGCTGCGCTGAAGGCCGGCGCGTTCGACTACCTGTCGAAGCCGGTGGCGCTCGAGCAATTGCGCGCGCTGGTCAAGCAGGCATTGAAGGTGCCCGAGAAGGTGCAGCCTGCCAGCTCCTACCAGTTACTGGGCGAGTCGCCGGCGATGCTGCAGGTGCGCGGGTTGATCGAACGGCTGGCCAAGAGCCAGGCGCCGGTCTTCATCAACGGCGAGTCGGGCAGCGGCAAGGAACTGGCGGCGCGCACGATCCACCTGAACGGTCCGCGCGGCGAACAACCCTTCGTCGCGGTGAACTGCGGCGCGATTCCCGAGAACCTGATGGAAAGCGAATTCTTCGGCTATCGCAAGGGCGCATTCACCGGTGCGGAAGCCGATCGCGATGGCTTCTTCCATGCCGCGAACGGCGGCACGCTGTTCCTCGATGAAGTCGCGGACCTGCCGCTGGCGATGCAGGTGAAGCTGCTGCGCGCGATCCAGGAAAAGAAGGTGCGCAAGGTGGGCGCCACGCAGGAAGAGCCGGTGGATGTGCGCATCATCAGCGCCACGCACAAGAAACTGGCGGCGCTGGTCGAGTCGGGCCACTTCCGGCAGGACCTGTACTACCGGCTGCACGTGATCGACCTCGGCATGCCGTCTCTGCGCGAAATGGGCGAGGACATCCCACTGATCGCCAATGCCATCCTGGCGAAGCTGACGCGCGGCACCAGCGCGCGGCTGCTGCCCGAAGCCACGAAGGCCCTTGAGCAGTATCCGTTCCCCGGCAACGTGCGCGAGCTGGAAAACATTCTCGAGCGCGGGCTGTCGCTGGCGGCGGACCCGGAGAACATCACCGCGGAAGACCTGCACCTGACGCCCGTGGCGGACGATTCCGACGGCCCGAGCACGCCCGGCGAAAAGTGGCCGCTGCAGGATTACCTCGATCGCGTCGAACGCACGGCCATCAACGAAGCACTGGAGAAGACGCGCTTCAATCGCACCGCGGCCGCCAAGTTGCTGGGGATCACCTTTCGGGCGATGCGCTACCGGATGGAACGGCTGGGCATCAAGTAACGCGGATCTCCTGTGTCGCTTCGGGTGACGGTGCCGCCTGGCTGCGCTGCACGAAGTGCACGATCAGGTACCCCACCCCGCAGCACGCGAGCATGAACAGCGCCACGCCGCCGGTGATGACGGCGATCAGGCCGCCGCCGAGGACCGCACCGGCCACGCCGGTGGCCGTGTTGCCGAGCTTCTCTGCGGTGGATACCACGGCCCTGCCCGTCCAGATCCAGCTGGCCGGAATCACGATCAGCCATTCGATCGCGCCGAGCAGGAAGCCTCGGCGCCAGACCTGAAGCGACGACGTGGCGCCATTGCCCATGAACCACGCTGACAGCACCCACCCGCCGCCCATCGTGATCAGCACGAACAGCGGTCCCGGCGCGCCCTTCGGCTGGAACAGCATGAACGCGATGATGTAGAGCAGGATGCCGGACAGCAGCCCAAAGATTGCGGCAAGGCACCAGCGCCAGGCGTTGCCGTTGCCACGACGCGTTTGCACGACGGCCAGCGCGATGATCGCCGCCAGGGGCACCAGGTAGAGCCAAACGCCGCCGAAGTTGCTGGTGGCCTTGTTCGTCACCACGGGCGCATATGCAGGGGCACTACCGCCCGCCACTGGCGCTTTGGTGGTCGCAGGCGGCGCTGCGGACGCGGCAACAGGTGCTGTTGCGTCGGGCACCGCTTCCACCGGCTTGCTGGCCGCCTCGCGGGCTGCCTGTTCGGCCTCGACCCGCAGCCGTTCCTCGCGGATGCGCCGCTCCTGCAGCACGAAGCGCGCGTTCTCTTCTTCGCGCTGCGCGTCGGTGGCGGGCGTAGTCACGGGGACCGGCGGACGCATGGTCGGGACGGGAATCGCGGCGGCGGCCGGCGCCGGGGCTGGGGCCGCGCCGGCCGTGCCACCCACCGGCCGTTCGATGCCCTGCGGGCAAGGGGGGTCGCGGTATTCAACCTTGCCGTTGGTCTCGCAACGCACCACGCCGAAGGCGGATGCGGACCAGAGCGCCATAGCCACTACAATCAGGATCTTCAACGGGGCCTTCCGGACTCGAAATGCTGCAACCAGGGTGCAAGTAACATGCCACCATCGGTCGATCCTGTCACCCCGGTTCCGCCACGGTTCACCGTGGATGGACAGGGCAACGTCGCGGGCACGCGGCAGGTCGCCTCGCCCCATTGCGATTCCCGTCCGCCCGGCACGGCCATCACGCTGGTGGTGATCCACGGCATCTCGCTGCCGCCCGGCAAGTTCGGCGGCGACGGCGTGCAGCAGCTCTTCATGGGCACGCTCGATCCCGCCGCGCATCCGTACTACACGGGTATCGCCGGCCTGCGGGTTTCCGCGCATTTCTTCATCCGCCGCGATGGCGAGGTTGTGCAATTTGTGCCGTGCTGGCGCCGGGCATGGCATGCCGGCGTATCGGTGTGGCGGGGCCGCGAACGGTGCAACGACTATTCGATCGGCATCGAGGTCGAAGGCACCGACCGGACCGCTTATGCGGCGACGCAATATGACGCTTTGGCCGACCTGCTGGTCGCGCTGAAGCGCCGGTATCCGCTCACCGCCGCCGTCGGGCACAGCGATGTCGCGCCCGGCCGCAAGTCGGATCCCGGCCCGGCGTTCGACTGGGGCCGGCTGGCGGCGCTCACAGGCTACCGGCGGCTGGACAAGAAGCGGGGCGCGCACCTGTAGGCGAGCCCGTTAGCCGGGAACGGTCGAAAACCCCGTATAATGTCGGGTTAACTGGCCGCACCGTCCCCGGGATTGTTTCCGGCACGCGCGTGGCCGCTTTCGGTGCCCGCGCGCGGGCACCCCCTCCGGAAGGCCACTGGCGCCGCCCACGTAAGGCGGTGTTAAGGCAACCCGGCGATCCTTGGACCACGATGCAACTGTTCGCGGACTACTTTCCGCTCATCCTCTTCTTCGTTGCCTTCAAGTGGCAGGGCATCATGTTCGCGACCGCCGTCGC
>JANNNM010000742.1:0-4749 GCA_031398535.1 Betaproteobacteria bacterium
CTGGTCTGCGAAGGCTGCGGCGATTGCGGTGTGCAGTCCAACTGCGTGGCCGTCGCACCCGTGGAAACCGAGTTCGGCCGCAAGCGCACGATCGATCAATCAGCCTGCAACAAGGACTTTTCGTGCGTGAAGGGCTTCTGCCCGTCGTTCGTCACGGTGGAAGGCGGGCAACTCCGCAAGCCGAAGAAGGCGGAAGGTGGGGACTTCTCCAACCTGCCCGCCCCGGCGATCCCGGATGCGACGGAGCCCTACAGCATCCTCGTCACCGGCATCGGCGGCACAGGTGTGGTCACCATCGGCGCGTTGATGGGCATGGCCGCGCACCTCGAAGGCAAGGGCTGCAGCGTGCTGGACATGACCGGCCTGGCGCAGAAAAACGGCGCGGTGGTGTCGCATGTGCGCATCGCCAACACGCCGGAGAAGCTCTTCGCCACGCGCATCGCCGCCGGCGAGGCGACGCTGGTGCTGGCCTGTGACATCATCACCAGCGTGGGCTACGAGGCGCTGGCCAAGATGCAGAAGGGTGTGACCAAGGCACTGGTGAACACCGCGATGGTGATGCCGGCGCAGTTCACGCGCGAGCCCGACCTCAAGTTCCCGCTGGGTTCGATGGAACAGGAGATCAAGGATTCCGTCGGCGCCGGTGACGCCGAGTTCCTCGATGCGTCGAAGCTCGCCACCGGGCTGATGGGCGATTCGATTGCCACCAATCTCTTCATGGTGGGTTACGCGTTCCAGCGCGGGCTGATCCCGCTGTCGGAACAGGCCATCCTCAAGGCCATCGAATTGAACGCCCAGGCGGTCGAGTCGAATACGCGCAGCTTCAACTGGGGGCGCCTCGCCGCCGTCGATCCGGCCAAGGTCGCCGCTGCGGCCGTGCCGGCGGGGATGAAGCCCGATTCGCAGCAGCTGTCGGAGTCCATCGGCGAGATGATCGAGCGGCGCGTCAAGTTCCTGACCGACTACCAGGACGCGGCCTACGCTCAACGCTATCTCAACCTGGTGGAACAGGTGCGCGCGGCCGAAGCCAAGGTGATGCCCGGCCTCGATGAACTGACCGAGGCCGTGGCGCGTTACTACTTCAAGCTGCTGGCGATCAAGGACGAATATGAAGTCGCGCGGCTGTACGCCGAGAGCGACTTCACGAAGCGCGTCGCCGCGCAGTTCGAGGGCGACTACAAGCTCACGTTCCACCTCGCGCCGCCCGTCTTCAACAAGCCCGATCCCGTGACCGGCGTACCCGCCAAGTCGGTGTACGGCCCGTGGATGATGAAGGCCTTCGGCGTGCTGGCGAAGTTGCGCAAGTATCGCGGCACGTCGCTCGACATCTTCGGCAAGGCGGCGGAACGGAAACTCGAGCGGTCGCTGATCGGCGAATATGAAGCGGTCATCGCCGAGATCCTCGCCAAGTTGACGCCGCAAAACCATGCGGCGGCGGTGGAGCTGGCGTCGGTGCCCGAGCACATTCGCGGTTACGGTCACGTGCGGCTTTCGCACATCAAGGTGGCCAAGACGCGCGAAGCTGTTTTGCTGGCGGCATTCCGCTCGCCGGAACCGGCGGCCAAGCCGGCAGTGGTGCGCATCACGGCTTGAGCGCGACGCGCCGACCCTGGCGCGAATGCCGCAGCGGGCAGCGCGGAGGTCGTCGAGTCCCTCCGTTCGTGCCGTAAAATGGGCAAGCGTCGCTGTTATGGCGGCGGCGCTTCACCCCATGCCCATTCCCAACGTTCATGTTGCATTGACCTCCGACGGGATCGTCGTGGCCGACTTCGGCCGCTTTCCGACGCTGACAAAGGAACTGCTGGAGCAGACCTTCGGCCGGCGCCAGAAGATGGTGTCCGGCGCGCGGCCCGTGATGGTGGTGATCGGCGGCGCGTTCAGTGCCACGCCGGCGGCGCATCGCTTCGCCTCCGGCCGCCGCTACGGCGACTACACGACGGCACTGGCCATGGTCGGCGACTACGCGGTGTGCGAGGCGCTCTTCTCGCTGTTCACGCACCTCGACAAGCCCGTGTTCCCCTGCCGCTATTTCAGCAACACCGACAAGGCACTGGCGTGGCTGCGGACGCACCTCGAGCCCGCTGACCACCGTTGAACGCCCTCGCGCCGGCGGCGACCCTCGACCCTTTCGCGGCAACGCGCGCATGGTTCGACGCCGAAGGCTGGACGCCCTTCGCGTTCCAGGAGGACGTGTGGCGCGGGTATGCCGATGGCGCCTCTGGCCTGATCCACGCGCCCACGGGCATGGGCAAGACGTATGCGGCCTTGATGGGGCCGCTGGCCTTTGGTGCTTCCGGCCACGCGGACGCCCCGCCGCCGCTCACCCTGCTGTGGATCACGCCGTTACGCGCGCTGGCCGCCGACACCACGCTGGCCATCACGCGCGCCACCGCCGCGCTGCAACCGCACTGGACCGTGGGGCTGCGCACCGGCGACACCGCCTCCGGTGAACGCGCGCGGCAGGACCGCCGCCTGCCCACGATCCTGGTCACGACGCCGGTGTCCCCCACGTTGCTGCTGACGCGCGCCGACTGGCGCGAACGCCTCGCGCATCTCGACGCGGTGATCGTCGACGAGTGGCATGAGCTGCTGGGCAGCAAGCGCGGCGTGCAGGTGGAGCTGGCAATGGCGCGCGTACGCGACGCGCGGCCCGCGGTACGCGCGTGGGGATTGTCGGCAACACTGGCCAACCTGGAACAGGCGCTGGCATGCCTGGTCGGTACGGCGCCGGTGCGGCCCACGCTGCAGGTGCGCGGACTCGACCCGAAGGTGATCGAGATCAGCACCGCGCACCCGCCGACGATCGAACGCTTTCCGTGGGCGGGGCACATCGGCACGCGGCTGTTGCCCGAGGTGGTGCGGGCGCTCGAACGCGCAACGACTACGCTTGTGTTCACCAACGTGCGTTCGAGTGCGGAGATCTGGTACCAGGCGTTGCTGGAGGCGCGCCCGGATTGGGCCGGCACCATCGCGTTGCATCATGGTTCGCTCGACCGCGACGTCCGGCAATGGGTGGAGGATGCCGTGCGCGACCGCAAGCTACGCGCCGTCGTCTGCACGTCCAGCCTCGACTTGGGTGTGGATTTCGCGCCCGTCGACCAGGTGCTGCAGATCGGCAGCCCGAAAGGCGTGGCGCGGCTGCTGCAACGCGCGGGCCGCAGCGGCCATCGCCCCGGCGAAGTGTCGCGCGTCACCGTCGTGCCGACGCAGGCGCTGGAACTGGTCGAGGCCGCCGCCGCGCGTGCAGCGGCGGCTGAACGCAAGGTGGAAGCCCGCGTGCCCGTCACTGGCGCGCTCGACGTGCTGGTCCAGCATCTCGTCACCTGCGCGCTGGGCGGCGGCTTCGTGCCGGATGACCTGCTGCGCGAATTGCGCACGACGCATGCGTACCGCGACATCACGCATGACGAGTGGCAATGGGCGCTCGACTTCGTCGTGCATGGCGGCGCCAGCCTCAACGCGTATCCGGAGTACCGGCGCGTCGTGATCGGCGCCGATGGCCGCGCCACGGTGCCGGAGCGCCGCATCGCGCAGCGGCACCGGCAATCGATCGGCACCATCGTCGCCGATGCCAGCATCAACGTGCAGATGCGCAACGGCAAGAAGCTCGGCCACGTCGAGGAATCGTTCATCGCGCACCTGCGCCCCGGCGACTGCTTCGTGTTCGCCGGGCGGCGGCTGGAATTCGTCCGCGTGCGCGAGATGACCGCCTGGGTGAAGCCGGCATCCGCCAAGTCGGCCGTCATCACGCGCTGGGCCGGCTCGAAGATGGCGCTGTCCACGCTTCTGGCTGACCGCACGCGCGCGCTGATCGCCGACGCGGGCCGTGGCGTGTTCGACTCACCCGAGTTGAAGTTGATGCGCCCGCTGCTGGAACTGCAGCAGCGCTGGTCGGCATTGCCCGGCAACGGCGAATGGCTGATTGAAAAACTGGCGCAGCGCGACGGCCACTACCTCTTCTTCTATCCGTTCGAGGGGCGGCTTGCGCACCTGGGCCTGGCCACCCTCTTCTCGTACCGGCTGGGACTGATCACGCCGGGCACCTTCAGCATCACGATCAACGACTACGGCTTTGCGCTGCAGTCGCCCCAGCCGATCACGCTGGGGTTGGGCGAACTGGGACGCCTGCTGGCAGCACCGGATGTGGAGCGCGACATCGTGGCCGGCCTCAATGCCGCGGAACTCGGGCGCCGGCAATTCCGCGAGATCGCGCGCGTGGCCGGGCTGATCTTCCAGGGTTTCCCCGGGCAGAACCATTCGAGCCGCCAGTTGCAGGTATCAAGCGGCCTGCTCTACGACGTCTTCAACGAATACGACCCGCGCAACCTGCTGCTGGCACAAGCGGTGCGCGAAGTGATGGAGCGGCACCTGGAAGCACCGCGGATGCACGCGGCACTGGCGCGGCTACGCGGCAGCATCGCGCGGATGACCACACTGCCGCGCGCCACGCCCTTCGCGTTTCCGCTGATGGTGGAGATGTTCCGCGAGACGCTGACGACCGAGAACCTGGAGACGCGCGTGGCGCGGATGGTGGCGGAGCTGGAGGGGGCCGCCGCTTTGTAGGCCGCCTACGCCGGCGCGCACATCACGACAAGATCCGGGCCGTCACCCTCGGCGGTCCAGCCGGCTGAGACCAGCAGGTCGCGCAACCCCTTGTCGGACATGTAGCGGTGATTGGCGTCCGTACGGCCGCTGAACACGCGATAGACCGCCGTCGTGTTGGCCGGGCACACGCCCGCCACCGGCAAC
>JANNNM010000763.1:0-1942 GCA_031398535.1 Betaproteobacteria bacterium
CGATCAGCGTCGTGATCCGCTCCACGTCCTCGTGGCCCATGCCGGCCGTGGGTTCATCGAGCAGCATCATCTCGGGTTCCAGCGCCAGCGTGGTGGCAATCTCCAGCGCCCGCTTGCGGCCGTAGGAGAGTTCTACAGCGGTAATGGTTGCGAACTCCGCCAGGCCGACCGCATCGATCAGTTCCGCCGCGCGGCCGTCCAATGCCTTCAGCGATTCGGCCGAACGCCAGAAGTCGAACGAATGGCCGGTCTTCCTTTGCAGCGCGATCCGCACGTTCTCGAGCACCGTGAGGTGCGGGAATACGGCAGATATCTGGAAGGACCGCACGAGCCCCATGCGGGCGATGGACGCGGGACGCGAACCCGTGATTTCGGTGCCGTTGTAGAAGATCTGGCCCCGCGTGGGCGTGAGGAAGTGCGTCAGCAGGTTGAAGCACGTCGTCTTGCCCGCGCCATTGGGGCCGATCAGCGCATGGATGGTGCCGCGGCGGATGACGAGATCGACGTCCTTGACCGCGACGAAGCCCTTGAACTCCTTGGTCAGCTTGCGGGTTTCGAGGATCGTGTCGTTGGCCATGCGCGAAATGAGTGATGAAACCAGTGAGTGTTGAAGCGACGGATCAACTGCGACGGAATCAGACGGCGGGCGGCGGATTATGCTTTTGTCCGAGCCCTGCGCGCAACCTGCATTCGCATTGGAAATGAATTCCTACGAGTCGCGCCATTGCGGTGCACGTTTGCCGAGGAACGCGTCGATGCCTTCCGCGGCGTCGGCATCCAGCATGTTGCACGCCATCGACTCGCCGGCCAGCGCGTAGGCATCCGGCAGGTCCCGCCCGATTTGCGCATAGAACGCCTGCTTGCCCATCGCGACCGCCGCCGGGCTTTTGGCGGCAATGGTGGTGGCCAGTGCAAGCACGGCGGCATCCAGATCGGCCGCAGGCACGACGCGATTGACGAGACCCCACGCCAGCGCCGTGGGCGCGTCGATCATCGTGCCGGTCAGCAGCATCTCCATTGCGCGCTTGCGCGAGACATTGCGCGCCACGCCCACGCCCGGCGTCGTGCAGAAGATGCCGGCGTTGATGCCCGACAACCCGAAGGTCGCGGTATCGGCGGCGACGGCGAGATCGCACATCGATACCAGCTGGCAGCCGGCAGCAGCGGCGGCAGCATGGACCCGCGCGATCACCGGCTGCGGCAGGTGCGTCAACTTGAGCATCATCTGCGTGCAGGCGTCGAAGAGTCCGCGCTGCCAGTCGTGGTCGATATTCGCGCGCATTTCCTTCAGGTCGTGACCGGCGCAGAACGCGCGGCCCGTCGCCGCGATGACCACGACGCGGACGCCCTTGTCCGCGGCGATGTCGTCAAGCGCCGCATCGATGGCGGCGATCATCGCGGTGGACAGCGGATTGAATCGATCGCCGCGATTGAGCGTCAGCGTGGCGATGCCGTGATCCGTGTTCCGCAACACGTAAGGCTGCAAGGCGGCGTCGAGGGGAGCGTTCATGGTGGGTTCCGAAGGGCGGCGCGGGCGGTCAGGCAATCATTGTAGGCATGGCCGCGGCGCGCGGCCCATTGCCAGTGCATACGATGCGGCACGCACCGAGGAAATTTCGCCACTACAACCAAGTTTTCGATCAATCATAGTCATATTCTCTTTATATTTGTGTTTAATTGGAGATTATCACCATAATTGCATCGTCAACAATTCAGTCCACAATGAATTCCCACCCCCACCCCGCCGCACTCACTCCCTTCCGCGCCGGCATTGCCGACGCCCATCGCCTGCCGGAAGCCGAGGCGATGCGCCCGCTGCTGGCGCAGGCCGCCTTCGCGCCCGGCACCCTGGCCGCGACCCAACACCTGGCCACGCAACTCGCGCAGGGCATCCGCGCGGTGCGCACCGGCGCCGGTGGTGTCGACGCCCTGATGCTCGAGT
>JANNNM010000772.1:0-4952 GCA_031398535.1 Betaproteobacteria bacterium
GACGTGCGCTGCCTGCCCAATCCGCACTACGAGCCGGCGCTTGCGCCGCTGACGGGCAAGGACGCGCCGGTGGTGGCCTTCCTCGAAGGCCTGCCGCAGGTCGCGCGGATGTATTCGGACATCCATCACTTCGTCGCCAGCTGGCTGCCCGACTACGCGCGCGACAATCGCAACTACCTCACCGTCGCTGTCGGCTGCACCGGGGGCCGGCATCGCTCCGTCTATCTTGTCGAGCGCCTGGCCCGCGCCTTTGCCGGCCGGCAGCAGGTGCTCGTGCGCCATCGCGAGCTCAACTGACGCTGCCTCCCGGGCGCGTCCCTTTGCAACACGTACTCGATGACCGCACCTTCGACCATCACGCTCGCCTTCACCGGTGCCTCGGGCATGCCGTTCGGCCTGCGGCTCCTCGAATGCCTGCTGGCCGCCGGATGCCGCGTGCATCTGCTCTACTCGCCCGCCGCGCAGATCGTGGCCAAGCAGGAGTGCAGCCTCGTGTTCCCGACGCAACCGCGCGAAGCCCGGCGCTTCTTCGGCGAACGCTACGGCGCCATCGACGGGCAACTGCGCGTGTATGCGCGCGAGGACTGGATGGCGCCCGTCGCGTCGGGTTCCAACCCCGCCGACGCGATGGCCGTGTGCCCATGCAGCATGGGCACGCTGGCCGCGATTGCGGCGGGTCTTGCCGACAACCTGATTGAGCGTGCCGCCGACGTGATGCTGAAGGAGCGCCGCCCGCTGGTGCTGGTGCCGCGCGAAACACCGCTGTCGGTGATCCACCTCGAGAACATGACGCGCCTTGCGCGCGCCGGCGCGGTGATCCCGCCCCCGGCACCCGGCTTTTACACGCATCCGCAGACGGTGGCGGACGTGGTCGATTTCGTGGTGGCGCGCGTGCTGGACCAGTTGCGCGTGCCGCATGCGCTGGTGCCGCGCTGGGGCGACGCGCCTGACGCCGGTCCGGTGCCCGGCACGGAGGACGCCTGATGTGGCCGTTCGACAAGCGCGGCCACGAGCGCCAGCCGACCACGCTGCCGCTCTTTCCGCTGAAGACGGTGCTGTACCCGGGGGGCCTGCTGCCGCTCAAGGTCTTCGAACAGCGCTACATCGACATGGCCAAGGCCTGCATCGCCGATAACCGGCCCTTCGGCGTGTGCCTCATCACGCAGGGCGAGGAAGTCGGCACGCCGCAAGGCGCCGCGCCCACGATTGCCCTGGTGGGCACGCTGGCGCGGATCACCGATTGGGACATGCCGCAACTGGGCATCCTGCACATCGCCACGGTCGGCGGCGCGCGCTTCCAGGTCCGTGAACACGCCAGGACGGCCACCGGACTGGTCGAAGGCCAGGTCGCAACCCTCGCCGACGAACCGGCGATGCCGCTGGCGGAGGAATTCCAGCCGCTGGCCCGCCTGCTCGAACTGATCGCCACGCGCGTCGGTCCGCAGAACTTTCCGGAGCAGCGCAACTACGATGACGCTTCGTGGGTGGGCTACCGGCTCGCCGAGTTCCTGCCGCTGCCGCTCACGATCAAGCAGAGCATGCTGGAGATCAACGACGCCGGCGTCCGGCTGCAGGTGCTGCAGAAATTCCTCGCCCAGCAGGGCGTGCTCTGACCCGCGCCGCCGGGCCTCCGCGGCACCGTAGCCGGGGCCGGCGCGTATAATTTCGCCTTTGCACGAAACCTGCACGGATTGCCATGGCCGGTCACAGCAAGTGGGCGAACATCAAGCACAAGAAGGCCGCGACGGATGCCAAGCGCGGCAAGATCTTCACGCGCCTGATCAAGGAAATCACCGTGGCCGCGCGGCTGGGCGGCGGCGACACGTCGATGAATCCCCGCCTGCGCCTGGCCGTCGACAAGGCGATGAGCCAGAACATGCCGAAGGATACGATCGAGCGCGCCACCAAGCGCGGCGCGGGTGACCTCGAAGGCGTCAACTACGAGGAAATTCGCTACGAGGGCTACGGCATCAACGGCGCCGCCGTGATCGTCGATTGCATGACTGACAACCGCGTGCGCACGGTGGCCGATGTGCGCCATGCGTTCTCGAAGTATGGCGGCAATCTCGGCACCGATGGCTCGGTGGCCTTCCTGTTCAAGCATTGCGGCCAGATCCTGTTCGCACCCGGCACCAGCGAGGACAAGCTGATGGAAGCCGCCCTCGACGCGGGCGCCGAGGACATCGTCGGCCACGAGGACGGCAGCTTCGAGGTCATCACCGGCCCCTACGATTTCGTCGGCGTGAAGGATGCGCTGGCCAAGGCCGGCTTCACCGCCGCGTTCGCCGCAGTGACGATGAAACCCTCGACGGAAGTCGAGATGGCCGGCGACGAGGCCCTGCGCATGCAGAAGCTGATCGACGCGCTGGAAGTCCTGGACGACGTGCAGGAGGTTTACACGTCCGCGGTGCTCGACGAAGCCACGGCGTGACCGCGCGGGCCGGCGTACGCCGCGCGGCTGCCTGACGCCGCGTCCATGGCCCCGATCGTTTCCCGCCGCATCCTCGGCATCGATCCGGGCCTGCGCGTCACCGGCTTCGGCATCCTCGTGCAGCAGGGCAACACGCTCACCTACGTGACCAGCGGCTGCATCCGCGCCAGCGGCGACAGCCTGCCCGTGCGCCTCGGCATCATCGCGCGTGACATCGCGCACGTCATCGCGGAGGAACGCCCCGATGTCGTGGCCGTCGAGAAGGTGTTCGTCAACGTCAATCCCAACTCGACGCTGCTGCTGGGCCAGGCGCGCGGCGCCGCCATCGCCGCCGCGGTGCTGGCCGGCCTGCCGGTGCATGAATACACGGCGGGCCAGGTCAAGCAGGCCGTCGTGGGCCAGGGTCGCGCGTTGAAGCCGCAGGTGCAGGCGATGGTGCAGCGGCTGCTGCAACTGTCCGGCATTCCGTCGCCCGATGCCGCCGACGCGCTGGCCTGCGCCATCTGCCACGCACACGGCAGCGTCGGTGTAGGCGCATTGCAGACCAGCACCAATCGCCGCCGCGCCGGCCGCATGCTGCGATGATGCGCGCGCCGGTGTCCGTGCGCCGCCCGCGGGCGGTGATCTTCGACATGGACGGCCTGATGCTCGACACGGAGGCACTGGGCCTGCGCACCTGGGAAGCGGGGTCACGCGCGTCCGGCGTACCCTTCGACCTCGCACTGCTGCCTTTGATGATCGGCCGCAACCATCGCGACACGCAGGCCTTCCTGCGCAACCACTACGGCGACGATTATCCGGTGGAGCAACTCACCACGGCCTGCACTGCGGCCTTCGACGACATCACCGCGACCGAAGGCATCGCGCTGAAGGCGGGGTTGGTTGAGCTCCTCGACTGGCTGGCGGCCGAAGGGATCGCGCATGCCGTGGCCACCTCCACGCGCCGCGCCCGGGCATGCACGCAGCTCACGCGGCTTGGCCTCCTCCCCCGCTTCGCCACGCTGGTCGGCGGCGACGACGTGACCTTCGGCAAGCCGGCGCCCGACATCTTCATCGAAGCCGCGTCACGGCTGGCGCTGCCCGCGAACCAGTGCGTCGTCCTCGAGGACTCCGAGCCCGGCGTGCGCGCCGCCATCGCCGCCGGCATTGCGCCCATCATGGTGCCGGATCTGCACGCGCCCTCCGCCGACCTGCGCCAGACCGGCGTGCTGGTGCTGCCCTCGCTGCACCATGTTGCGGCCCACCTCGCGGGGCTTCCCAGGTGATCGCGGCACGACTGCACATGCGATAATCGGCGACCATGATCGGTCGTCTTTCCGGCACGCTGCTCGAAAAAAACCCGCCGCAGCTTCTGCTCGACGTCGCGGGCGTGGCCTACGAGGTCGACGTGCCGATGAGCACGTTCTACAACCTGCCGGCCACCGGCGAACGCATCGTCCTCTATACGCACCTCGTCGTCCGCGAGGATGCGCATCTCCTCTTCGGCTTCGGCACCGACAACGAGCGTCGCGCGTTTCGCCAACTGGTCAAGATCAGCGGCATCGGTGCACGCACGGCATTGTCAGTGCTGTCGGGCATGTCGGTGGCAGAGCTCGCCCAGGCCGTCACGCTGCAGGAGGCAAGCCGCCTCACGCGCATTCCGGGCATCGGCAAGAAGACCGCCGAGCGCCTGATGCTCGAACTGAAGGACAAGCTGGGCGTCGATCTCACCAGCGCGGTGGGCGTGCATCGCGTGCCACCGGCGTCCAGCGACATCCTGCACGCGCTGCTGGCGCTCGGTTACAGCGACAAGGAAGCGGTAGCCACCGTCAAGCAGCTGCCCGAGAACCTCGCCGTGGGCGATGGCATCCGGCAGGCCCTGAAGCTCCTCGCCAAGGCGTGACCAGGTGATCGAGAACGACGATCTCAATCGCGTCGTCGCCGCCAAGGTGGCGGGCGTGCAGGAGGAAGTCGTCGAGCGCGCGCTGCGTCCGCGCGGCCTCGCCGAGTACGTCGGCCAGGAAAAGATCCGCGAGCAATTGTCGATCTTCATCGAGGCCACGAAGAAGCGCGGCGAGGCACTCGACCACGTCTTGCTGTTCGGACCGCCGGGCCTCGGCAAGACCACGCTGTCGCACATCATCGCGTACGAACTGGGCGTGAACCTGCGCTCGACCTCCGGCCCGGTGCTGGAGCGCGCAGGCGACCTCGCGGCGCTGCTGACCAACCTCGAGCCGCGCGACGTGCTGTTCATCGACGAAATCCACCGGCTTTCGCCCATCGTCGAAGAAATCCTCTACCCCGCGCTGGAAGATTTCCAGATCGACATCATGATCGGCGAGGGCCCCGCGGCGCGCAGCGTCAAGCTTGACCTGCCGCCGTTCACGCTGGTGGGCGCCACCACGCGCGCCGGCATGCTGACCAATCCGTTGCGCGATCGCTTCGGCATCGTCGCGCGCCTGGAGTTCTATGGCCCGGATGATTTGGCGACGATTGTGCGTCGTTCCTCCCAGCTTTTGAAAATAGAAATTGAAAATCAAGG
>JANNNM010000795.1:0-2057 GCA_031398535.1 Betaproteobacteria bacterium
CGCGCATCCGCTGGAGGTGGGCTGATGGAAGACAGCGAGCGCTACGCCGAACTGGGCAAGCTCGCCAGCACCGGCCTGGAAAAAGGCCGGCTGGAGGCGCTCACCGACGGCATCCTGGCGGTGGCGATGACCATCCTGGTCCTCGACATCAAGCTCGAGGCCAGCGATGCCATCCTCACCGACGCCCACCTGATCAACCACCTGCTGAGCGTCGAGCGCACCTTCAGCGTCTACCTCGTCAGCTTCGTGGTGCTGGCGATGTTCTGGATCTCGCACACGCTGCAGTTCCACTACGTGAAGCGCGTCGATCGCCGGATGCTGTGGATCAGCCTCGTCTTCATGCTGCTGGTGACGCTGGTGCCGTTCACGACCAACGTGCTCATTTCCTACGAGACGCTGCTGCTGCCGGTGGTGATGTACGGCATCAACCTGACCCTGCTGGCCGCCACGTTGATCGCCAACGTCAACTACCTGTCGCGGCATCCGAACCTGGCGACCGCGGAGTTCACGCCCATCGTGTCGGCCTACATCCACCGGCGGCTGTTGATCGTGGCGCTGATCCCGGTGCTGGCGGTCGCGATGGCCTTCGTCAGCACCCGGGTCTCGCTCTACATGTACCTCCTGATGCTGCTCGTGCACTTCCTGCCGCGGCAGATCGACAATCACCTGCCGCGCTGGTTCCGCGGGGGCGGGTCGTAGGCCACACCCGGATTGCACGCCACCCACCGGGGCCTCGTCAAAGACACTAAAATGGCGGGTTGCCTTGCGAGCCCTCTTCCATGAAACGTGTCCTGATCCTCGGCGTCAACGGCTTCATCGGCCATCACCTGTCCCGCAGGATCCTGGCGGACACGGACTGGCACATCCACGGCATGGACATGCAGTCCGACCGGCTGGGTGACGTACTGGGCAACCCGCGCTTTCATTTCTTCGAAGGCGACATCACGATCAACCGCGAATGGATCGAATACCACGTCAAGAAGTGCGACGTGATCCTGCCGCTGGTAGCCATCGCCACGCCGGCCACGTACGTGAAGGAGCCGCTGCGCGTCTTCGAGCTCGACTTCGAGGCCAACCTGCCCATCGTGCGTGCCTGCGTGCGCTACGGCAAGCGCATCGTGTTCCCGTCCACGTCCGAGGTCTACGGCATGTCGCGCGATGCCGAGTTCGACCCGGAGGCCTCCGAACTGGTGCTCGGCCCCATCAACAAGCCGCGCTGGATCTACTCGTGCGCCAAGCAGTTGATGGATCGCGTGATCCATGCCTACGGCATGCAGGAGGGTCTCGACTACACGCTGTTCCGCCCCTTCAACTGGATCGGCGCCGGCCTCGATTCGATCAACACCGCCAAGGAAGGCAGCTCGCGCGTGATCACCCAGTTCCTCGGGCACATCGTGCGCGGCGAACCCATCAAGCTCGTTGACGGCGGCACGCAGAAGCGCGCGTTCACGTACATCGACGACGGCATCAATGCCCTCGTCAAGATCATCGACAACAAGGACGGCATCGCGTCCGGCAAGATCTACAACATCGGCAACCCGGCCAACAACTGGTCGGTGCGCGAGCTCGCCGAAAAGATGCTGGCCATGGCCAAGACCTATCCCGAGTACGCCGAGAACGCGGCGAAGGTGAAGCTGATCGACACCACGGCGGAGTCCTATTACGGCAAGGGCTACCAGGACGTGCAGAACCGCGTGCCCAGGATCACCAATACCTGCGCCGATCTCGACTGGAAGCCGGTCGTGGGCATGGAGGACGCGGTGGCGCGCATCCTCGAGTCCTATCGCGCGCAGGTGGCCGAGGCTCGCGGACTGGTTGACTAGCGGGATGCGCCTCGCCCTCAAGATCGACGTCGATACGCTGCGCGGCACCCGCGAAGGCGTCCCCCGCCTGGTCGAACTGCTGCGGAAGCACGGCGTCACCGCCACGTTCCTGTTCTCGCTCGGCCCCGACCACACCGGCCGCGCGATCAAGCGCGTATTCCGCGCCGGGTTCCTGGGCAAGGTGCGCCGCACGTCCGTCGTCAAGCACTACGGCGTGAAGACGCTGCTGTACGG
>JANNNM010000796.1:0-1355 GCA_031398535.1 Betaproteobacteria bacterium
CCTCGTCGATGCGCGCGCGGTTGGCCTTGACCGCTTCCTTCGCGGAGTCCAGAAATGCCTGCTTGTCCGCGGCGGAGAGCTTGTCGTACTTGACCTTGCTCATCAGCATCAGCGCCGGCGAGTAGACGTGGCCCGTGAGGCTGACATGCTTCTGCACCTGGCCCAACTTGCCGGCCGAGATCACGGACAACGGGTTTTCCTGGCCATCGACCGTGCCCTGCTGCAGCGCGGTGAATACTTCGGTGAACGCCATCGGGGTCGGCAGGATGCCGAACTGCTTGTAGGCCTGGATATGGATCGGGTTTTCCATCGTCCGCATCTTCAGACCTTTGAGGTCTTCAGGGACGTTCACCGGACGCTTGTTGTTGGTCATGTGGCGGAAGCCGTTCTCATGCCACGCCAGCGCGACAAGCCCCTTCGACGGGAATTTCGTCAGGAACTCCTGGCCCACCGGACCGTCCAGCGTGGCGCGCGCATGCGGATAGTCCCGGAACAGGAACGGAATATCCAGGATCGCAACCTCCGGCACGAAATTGGGTACAGGACCGGTGGACGTGATCGTGAGATCGATGGTGCCAAGCTGCACGCCTTCGATGGCCTCGCGCTCCGCACCCAGTGCGCCCGAGTAGAAATTCTGGATCTTGTAGCGGCCGTTTGTACGCTTCTCGACTTCCTTTGCGAACAGATCCGCGGCAACGCCATAGTGCGAATTCTGGGCAATGGCGAGACTGAGTTTCAGGGTTTCCTGCGCGAGGGCGGGGGTGACCGGTAGGCCGGCGACAACGCCGGCCAGCAAGGCAAATGCAAGACGCGACAAACGCATGGTGTACTCCTCCTGGGTGGGGCGGACCCGGTTGGTATCGGTATTGTTCCGGGTTGCACACCGATTCTAGGCATCCCTGCGATGCCTGTACAGGGCGGCGGTGGCACCGGGGTCCGGCAAGGGCTTGCCCATGCGGAAACGACATCGCTTTGTGAAATAATCGGGGGTCCCGACGCGTCCCGGCCACCGGCCGGGATTGCCACCCGTTCAAAGGCCGCCCTTCATGCTCGACCCCGTCGTGCACGCGCAACTCGCGGCAATCCTGCCGCCGGAAGCCCTGCTGACGGCCGCGGAGGAGACCAAGCCCTACGAGTGCGATGGCCTCACGCTCTTCCGCGAGGTCCCGGTGGCCGTCGTGCTGCCGGAAACCGAGGCCCAGGTCGTCGCTATCCTCAAGGCGTGCCATGTCGCGCGGCTGCCGATCGTGGCGCGGGGCGCAGGCACCAGCCTGTCCGGCGGGTCGACGCCTGATCGCAACGGCATCGTGCTGTCGCTGGCCAAGTTCCGCCGCATCATTGCCATCGACGCCTTG
>JANNNM010000816.1:0-4264 GCA_031398535.1 Betaproteobacteria bacterium
TTTGCCGGAATGTTGATGAATGGCGCAAATTGCGACACGACAATGCCATAGCCTCCTCCTCTGACCATGGAGGCGATGACGTGTGCTGCGAGGACGGCAGCAGTCATAACCAGCCCCAGCACGATCATGGTCTGCCCCGGAAGTTCATTCGGCAGTCGGGACCTCAGTGTTGACGCACGCGAGAACAGCGCGGCTGCGACATAGGCGGGAACATAGAGGTTCGCCAGTGTCAGCAGCAAAGGAAGCGGCGGCGGCGCGCTGCGTTGAGCCGGACCGACGAGTTCGCGTGTAGCGAAATGCAGCAGCTCCGCGACAAATGGGAATAGCGCGGCAAGCAATACTGCGGCGCCCAAATTAAAGATGAGGATGATTGCGCTCCCGATCGCAGATCACGGTCAAACCTTCAACCAGCGCCTGCATGACATACATCGCATTTCGGCAGAGCATGAAGGAATGCGGGCCATGACACACTCATCCAAAAGGACGACTTGTCTCCGGATCGGCGAGATGCTACGGCGCCATCGGACAAGGGGAAAAAATCCTGAGCTACGAGCTGTTCACGATCGCCGATTGATTGGAACACGTCAATTCAAGTTATCAAAGCGATCCGACCTCCAACCCCGCCGCCTCCCCCCAAAGCTCCGTCTTGACCCCAGGCATCACCCTTACCGCAAACCCACCCCCACCGGCCGACTCAATCCGCACCTGCGCAAACCCACCCACCTCAACCGCCGGCTTCCCAAACACCCACCACCACTCAATCGGGTGCGCAGCATCAATCTCCCCCGTGTGCTGAACAGCCCTGCCGAGCGGCAACGCAAACCCCTCGCGCGCAAACACGGGGAACGAATCCAGCTTCGCCCGATACCGTAGCACCTGCCGTCCCGCAAACCGCTGCCGGGTATTGAGGTCGGACCAGACGCCGGGCGGCAGGGCGACGTCCACCTCGCCGCCTTCGCGAACGATGGGCGCCACCAGCAGCGCATCACCGCACATGAACTGGGTCTCGAAGTCGCGGACCAGCGCGTTGCCGGGGAAGGCCAGTGGCATCGCGCGCATCACCGGTAAACCGCTACGCCCCGCTTCGGCGATCACGGTTTCCAGGTACGGAATCAGCCGGTAGCGGAAGGCCAGCCACTTGCGGCAGATGGCCTCGATCTCGGGGCCGAAGGCCCAAGGCTCGCGCTCGCCCACGCCGTGCAGGCGGATGTGGGAACTGAAGACGGCGGCCTCCAGCCAGCGCACATAGAGTTCGGGCGTGGGTTGCTCGGCGCCATAGAAACCGCCGATGTCGGAGCTGTGATACGGGTTGCCGGTCATGCCCCACGAGAGGCCGCCGCGGATGGAACCGGCCAGGCCTTCCCAATCGCTTTGCGGGTCGCCGCCCCAGCCCATCGGATAGCGCTGGCTGCCGGTCCACGCGGCGCGGCTCCACACGATCGGCAGTTCGCCTGCGGCGGTAGCAAATTTCTTCGTGGCCTCGTACACGCACCTGTTGTAGAGCTGCGGGTAGACGTTGTGCAGGCGGCGGCCCCAGTCGCCGTTGTATGCGACGGCATCGTCGGGCACGTGCTCGCCGAAATCGCTCTTGATCACGTCCACACCGTCCTCGAACAGCGGGCGGTGCGCGTCGCGCCACCACGAATAGGCGTCGGGGTGGGTGAAGTCGAGGATGCCGGATTCAGGCAGCGGAGTCAGCACATCGCCGAAGGGGCTGGAGCCGGGGGCGGTGTCCCAGCCGAACACATACGGGTCGCCGTCGGCGGTCTTCAGCAGGTAGCCGCGCTGCGCCAATTCCTTGAACAGCGGGGAATGCACGGAGACGTACGGGTACTCCCACACGCACACCTTGAGGTTCTGCGCATGGATGGCGGCCAGCGTGGCGCGCGGGTCGTGAAAGCGCTCGGGGTCCCATTCGAAGTTGAAGCGGGTCTCGGTCTTCCACGCGGCGCGGCCGTCCAGCGTCAGCACGTCGCAGGGGATGCGATGCTCGCGCAACTGCTGCGCGACGGCCACGGCCTCTTCCGGCGTCTTGTAATACGCACGCGAGACCCACAGGCCCAGGCTCCAGCGCGGCACGCCGGGCGCGCGGCCGGTCAGCGCGGTGTAGGCGTCGAGGATGCCGGCGGGTGTGTCATGGGCGAAGAGGAAGAGGTCGAGCGCTTCGTCGTCGACGACCATGCTGTAGCTGCGGTGCGACCAATCGGGGTTGCCCACACCATGCGTGACCATGCCGGGCGTCTGGACAAACACACCCCACGCGCCGGCACCCACGCCGGTGCCCCATGCGAAGGGGGTGTTCTTGTACGCCAGGCCTGTGTTGACACCGAGTGCATCCTCAACCTGCGAATGGATCAGCTGGCCGCGCTTGTTCAGCGGCCCAAATTTCTCACCGAGACCGTACACTGGTTCGCCGGATTGCAGCGCCAGTGCGGCGGTCCACAAGCCACCGCGTTGCGCGCGGCCGAAGGCGGGCAGGCGGGTGTGGCCGCGGAAATGCTGGTCGGTGATGGAGGCCAGGACCGGCGCGCCTTTCCACAGCAGGCGGAAGCGGAGCGGGGCATCGAACACTTCCAGCGTGGCGTCGCCGTTGACGAAGGTCCAGCAGCCAGGCGCCTGCTGCGTCACGGCGCAGGCGCGTGCGCGGCCGATGGTCAGGCCGTAGTCGGGGCGGGTGCTGGGTCCCAGGCGCATGCGAAAGGCGCAGGTGCCCCAGGCGGACACTTCCAGGATGTCGCCGGTGGACGTGGCGAACGAGGCCCCGGTGCTGTTGGTGCCCAGGCTGCCCTCGATGTCGAGGCGCAGGTACGACGTGGTGTTAAAGACCATGATGGCGTGATGAACGTTGCGGTTGGATCATACGGGTCCGATGCCCGCGTTGGGGTCCGGGGGCAGCAGGGCCTTGATGCCGAGCGACAGCGCGAAGAGGCCCACGGCGGCAAGGAACAACAGGCCAAGTTGTCCGGCCCAGAAGCGCATCGTCTCCCAGAGGTCGTAGGTGGTGCGCACGACCAGCTCGCTGCGCGACGGGTCCCTGATGAAGGTGTCGATCGCCACGTAGCTGCGCGCGAACCGCTGCTGAGACAGTCCGCGGTTGACGGGTCCCGACGGCGTGACGAACACCATCTGGTTGGGGGAGTTCGACCGCGTACTGGTTCTGGTCGGCACCGATTCGACCGCGAGGATGCCGTCGATACGGTCGCCGGCAATCGGGTACACGCCGAAGATGCGTTCTTGGTAGACCACGTTGACCGTGGCGCCACTGCGCGTCAATTGCAGTGTGCCGAGGGTTCCCAGCCAGGCCAGCACGCCTGCGCCCGCCAGGCATACCACGCCGAGGACGACCACAACGGGGGCGGTACCGCGAGTTACCGTCGATGGCAAAGCGTGTCCCCCGTCAGGTTGTGTCGTCGTCGCCGTGCCCCGGCCGCATTCGCAACGATGGGTCCGGGTGCCGCCGCAGCCTTGGCGTGCAGCGTGACGATACCACCTACCAGCCGGGCGGCAGGATTTCCGCCAGCGCCACCATGCGGCCGGTGTCGATGCTCCGGTGGGCGGCCAGTCCGGTGGCCACGCAGCGCAGGCCTTCCTCCAGCGTTACGTCGGGCGGCAGTCCGTTGCGGATGGCGTTGGCGAAGTGCTGGTGCTCGACGAAGGAGGCGCCGAAGTGCTGGCCGGAATACTTGATGGAGGAATCCCACACGCGGCGCACCATCACGCCGTCGCCGCTCTTCTCGCCGTCGCCCCAGGCCTCGCGCTTGCGAGTCTCGCGCTGACCGTAGCGCAGCGTGAGGGAGGGCAGCATCGTCTCGATCTTGCCGGCGTCGCCCACGACGACGATGTGTTCCTTGTCGATCGAGTTCTCAGCGAACATGCAGAGGTCGAGCATTGCGCGGGCACCACTGGGGTACTCGACGATCACGTACGCGCTGTCGAGGATATCGGGCGTGCGGCCGTCATAGCGCTCGTCGAGATGGTTGACGCGCTGCGCGCCGGAGGCAAACACGCGCGTGGGCTTCTCGCGCAGGATCAGGTCCATCATGTTGAAGTAGTGGCAGCACTTCTCCACCAGCGTGCCGCCGGTGTTGGCGGAAAAGCGGTTCCAGTTGTCGACCTTGGGATAGAACGGCTGGCGGTGCTCGCGGATGCCCACCTGGTGCACGCGGCCCACGTCACCGGAATGCGTCATGCGCACCATCTCGGCGACGGGCGGCATGTAGCGGTAGTCCTGCCCGACCCACGCCAGGCCGCGCCGGCCCTGCGC
>JANNNM010000820.1:0-4028 GCA_031398535.1 Betaproteobacteria bacterium
CCTCCGGCGTAGGGGCGAACGGCGGCGGCGTGAATTCCGGCATCGTCTCCGCCGCGCCCATGTAGACCCACACGAAGCCGCCATGCTCGTGCACCGGATAGGCCTTGTGCTTCACCTTCTGCGCGAGGCAACTGCCCGCACTTTCGGAAGGCATCTCGACAACGTTGCCTTCGACGTCCATCTTCCAGCCGTGATAGAGGCAGCGCAGCCCGCAGTCCTCGTTGCGGCCGAACACGAGCGACACGCGCCGGTGCGGGCAGTAGCGGTCCATCACGCCCACGCGGCCGTCGGTGTCCCGGAACGCCACGAGATCCTCGCCCAGCAGCCGCACGGCCACCGGGTCGCCATCGGGCTCCGCTACTTCCTCGGACAGGCATGCGGGCAGCCAGTGCCGCCGCATCATCTGCCCCATCGGGGCGTCGCCCTCGACGCGGCACAGCAGTTCGTTTTCTTCGCGGGTGAGCATGGGGCCTCCGGCAGCAGGCGGACTGCGCGTGGATACTTAGGTCTCGAAGATTATGGCAGAATCGCCGGTGATGTAAAGGCAGCGGTATGTCGCACGACACGAACATTCCCGCTCGCTCGACACCCTGGAACCCACGTGGACGAGAACCCCGAGGAACGCCGCTTCACCGAGCTTGTGGTCACCGCGGCGGAACCTGCGGCGGTGGATGTCGTGCGCTTCGAATTGCGCGACCCCGCTGGCGGCGTCCTGCCCCCGTTCGAACCCGGGGCCCATCTCACGGTTCGCGCCCCCAATGGCATGCTGCGCCGCTATTCATTGTGCAATGACCCGGCGGAGACGGATCGCTACGAAATTGCGGTCAAGCGCGATGCGGCGGGGCGTGGCGGGTCGATTGCAATGGCCGATCAGTTGGCCGTCGGATCGCGGTTGCCGGTGGCCGAGCCGGTCAACGAGTTCGCGTTGCAGCCGCGCGCCAAGCGCTTCCTGTTCATCGCCGGCGGGATCGGCATCACGCCGGTGATGGCGATGATGCGGCATCTGCTCGCCACCGACGGACCACGCTTCGACCTGCATTACTGCACGCGCACCCCGGCACATGCGGCATTTGCAACCGAATTGGCAGACCCGGCCTTCACAGGCCGCGTTCACCTGCACCACGACAATGGCGACCCTTCGCAGGCCTTCGACTTCTGGCCGCTGCTGGAGAAACCCACCGGCGCGCATATCTACTGCTGCGGCCCCCGCGCGCTGATGGATGCGGTGCGCGACATGTCCGGGCACTGGCCGTTCGGCAGCGTACATTTCGAAAGCTTCGGTGTGGATGCGGCCGCGCGGCGGGCCGATCGCGCCTTTGCCGTCGACCTCTCACGTTCCGGGACGCGCATCGAGGTCCCGGCCAATCGGTCCATCCTCGAGATGCTGCGCGCGAACGGCCACGCCATCCGCAGTTCCTGCGAAGCGGGCAGTTGCGGTTCGTGCCGCACCGGGCTCATCAGCGGCGATGTCGAGCACCGCGACTTCGTGCTGGGCGACGGCGAACGCGACACCGCTCTCATGGTATGCGTCTCGCGCGCACGCACCGGCGACCTGGTGCTGGACCTGTGACCCGATGAAGCCCGCCCTGCCCTTGCGCCTCGGCGTGGCTGGCCTCGGCCGCGCGTTCACGCTGCTCTTGCCGGCGTTGGAACGGGATCCGCGCATTCGCCTGGTCGCCGCCACCGATCCGCAGTCCAGCGCCGTCGCGCAATTCGAACGTGACTTCGGCGGCAGGCCGCATGCGGATGTCACGTCACTGTGCGCCGATCCGGAGGTCGACGCGATCTACATCGCCACGCCGCACAGCCTGCACGCGGAGCATGCCTGCGCGGCACTGGCGGCCGGCAAGCATGTCGTGGTCGAGAAACCGATGGCACTGCGGCTCGACGAATGCGATGCGATGGTCGCTGCCGCCGAAGCCGCGCAGCGCCACCTGATCATCGGCCCCAGCCACAGCTTCGATGCGCCCATCGCCCGCACCCGCGCGCTGATCGCCAGCGGCGTCTTCGGCCGCGTGCGGATGCTGCAGGCGATGTATGCCACCGACTACCTGTATCGCCCGCGCCGGCCGGAGGAACTGTCCACGCCCGAAGGTGGCGGCGTCATTTTCAGTCAGGCCGTGCACCAGATCGACATCGTGAGGCTGCTGGGCGGCGGCCTCGTGTCATCGGTGGATGCCAGCACCGGCGCCTGGGACCCGCAACGCCCCACCGAAGGCGCCTATAGCGCGTTGCTGCGTTTCCGCGATGGCGCCTTCGCGTCCGCGTCGTATACCGGGTACGCGCACTATGATGGCGACGAGCTGATGGAGAACATCGGCGAGATGGGTATGCCCAAGTCCGCCACCGATTACGGCATCGCGCGGCGGCGCTTGCGCGATGCCACGATGGCCGAGGACGCACTGAAAGCGGCACGCAACTACGGCGGCAAGACATGGTCGCCCGCAGCCGCCGGCGAACCTGCGGGCCATCCCCACTTCGGCTTCGTGCTGGCCAGTTGCGATCGCGCCGACCTGCGTCCCACGCCGGCAGGCATCTGGATCTACGAGGACGCGCAACGGCGCTTCGAACCCATACCGCTCGATCCGGTGCCGCGCGGCGAACTGGTCTCGGAACTGGCCGGCGCGGTGATCGACGGCGTGCCGCCGCGCCACGACGGCGCCTGGGGTCGCGCCACGCTGGAGGCGACGCTGGCCATCCTCGAAGCATCGACCGCGCAAGGACCCGTCACGTTGCGCCGGCAGGTCGCGGTGCGCGATTGACCGCGATCACGCGCCCACCGCGTCGCGCCGTGATCAATACTACGCGCGCCGACACCGACGCCATCCTCCATCACTGGCGCGAAGCGGTGCCGCAGGATCGGTTGGCACATCTCGTCAAGGACGCCACGCGGGCCTTCGTGCGCGCGCTGTCCACGCGGCTGGCGGTGCATGGCGTGTCGTTCGGCCACTGGGCATTCCTGCGCGTGCTGTGGGAGCACGACGGGCTCACGCAGAAGGCGCTTAGTGTCGAAGCGGGCGTGATGGAACCCACGACTTTCGCCGCCGTCACCGCGATGGAACGCGCCGGCTATGTCGCGCGCCGGCAGAAGCCCGGTAATCGCAAGAGCGTGCACGTCCACCTGACGCCCAAGGGTCGCGCGCTGAAGAAGAAGCTGGTGCCGCTGGCGGAAGCCGTCAATGCGATCGGCGTGACCGGCGTGCCTGTCGAGCACGTGGCCATCACACGGCAGGTCCTGCTGTCAATCATCGCGAACCTGGCCGCCGCCGAAGTCGCGGCTGCGCCGGACGAAGGCTGAACCGGGTCAACCCGGCCGGGTCGTCATCAGCGCGCGCTTCACCGCAGGGGCAGACCGGCGAGCGCCGCCGCGTCCCTCCAGCGCCCCCGCCAGATCGCGCAATGACGCCACGTTGTGCACGGGCAGGAAGTCATCGACATGCGGCAGGATCGCGCGAATGCCGGCCGGCCGCGCCTCGAAACCCGCATATCGCAACAGCGGATTCAGCCAGATCAGCCGCGCGCACGACTTCGACAGCCGTTCCACTTCGAACGCCAGGCCCTCGCCCGCGTCGGCATCGAGGCCGTCGCTGATCAGCAGCACGACCGCATTCTGGCCCAGCACGCGGCGCGACCAGCGCCGATTGAATTCCTCCAGCGACGCGCCAATCCGCGTACCGCCCGCCCAATCGTCGACCGCGCCGGTGACACGCGCGAGGGCCACGTCCACATCGCGATGCGCGAGATGCCGCGTGATGTTGGTGAGCCGCGTGCCGAACACCAGCGTGTGCACCCGATGACCATCATTGGTGATCGCATGCAGGAAATGCAGAAGCATCCGCGCGTAGCGATCCATCGAACCCGAGATGTCGCACAACACGACCAGCGGCGGCGGACGGCGCACCCGTGCCCGCCATGCCAGGGGCGCCACCGCGCCTGCAGCGCCCGTCATCGCGCGCAGCGTGGCGCGCAGGTCCACGCGCGAACCCCGCGACGCCGCGCGCGTGCGCCGTTGCGGCCGTTCCGGCAAT
>JANNNM010000882.1:0-2041 GCA_031398535.1 Betaproteobacteria bacterium
CGAGTTACAAGCCACCTTCGCGCATGCCCGTGGTGATCATGCTGCATGGCGGCGGGGGCCCCGCGAAGGCTGCGATGTGGGAAACCGGGTGGGCCGTCAAGGCCGACAGGGAAGGCTTCCTGGCCGTCTTTCCCGATGCCATGGCGCGCGATCCGGCGCGCCCGAGTCATTTCTCCATCAACCCCCAGCTCTGGAACGACGGTTCGGGGCGTTTCTATCCCGGCCAGACCAGGGTGGACGACATCGCATTCCTCGCCGCGATGCTCGATGATCTCGCGCTCCGGTTCGCGGTGGACGAACGAAGGATTTTTCTCACCGGCTTCTCCAATGGGGCTTCGATGAGCTTTCGCGCCGGCGCGGAACTGTCGGATCGCATTGCCGCCATTGCGCCCGTGGCGGGTGCGTTGTGGTTCGATCCGCCGGTGCTTCGGCATCCGGTGTCCATGCTCTACATCACCGGAACGGCGGACCCGTTGAACGTGATCGAAGGCGGCGTACCGAAGCTTGCATCGGGCGCCAGCGACGCGGTGCGCGCCAAGCCGAAGCCGCCGGTGCGCGATTCAATCCTGCAATGGGCCGGGGCGCTTGGGTGTCCTGCCTCAACTTCCAGTCGCTCCAGCGTTCGCGGCGTACACCGGGAAACGTACTCCCCTTGCATGGGCGATGCGGAGGTCGTCTACATCGCGGTGGAGGGGCTGGGACACACCTGGGCCGGCGGCAGGAGCCTGCTGCCGGAGCGCATGGTGGGCAAGACATCCAGCAGCATCAGCGCAAACGATGTCATCTGGGAACACTTCCGGAAGCACGCGAAGCGGCTTCCGGCGGACCGCGATGATCCAAAGGTCGCTCCAGCAAGCGCGAGCACGCCGCGCCCCTGAGCTTCACCGCACCGGGCTGGTCAGTCGCGCTCAGCGCGGCCGAATGACCACCGCCGGAGGCGCTCGCGCCCCGGCGGTGTCCATTTCCAATGCAACGTCGGTCAGGACTTGTAGAACACGTAATCGGCCTGGTAGGGCACCGTCTTCTTCATGCCCGCCATCGCCGACGTGCACGCGTCGGTCGGCGCGACGCCGCCTTTCGTGTTCACGCGCTGGATGTACGTGACGCCGGTCATCGAGCCATTGCCCATCGCCGGGTCGGCCTTCACGAGCTGCAGCGGAATGCTGCCCGCCATGCCCGGCGCCACGGCCACTTGCTTGCCGGTCACCTTGCTGCCGTCCATCGATTCCCACGTCGGCCCGCCGTAATACTTGCCGACTTCCTTCTGCGTCTTGGTGTCCATCAGCTTGGCCATCGGGCCGGCGAACGTCCACTCGAACACGGCGGCATCGGTGGCCTTGGCCTTGCATTCGTAGGTGAGCTCGCCCACGCCGACGACGGTCATCGCGGCCTTGTTGCCGGCCGGCACGCGGACGGCCTCGGGGAGGTCCATGCCCTGCGCCAGGGTGGTCAGGGGCATCAGGCAGCTTGCAGCCACGGCAACAGCGATCATCTTGCGCATCATCGTTCCTTCCAGGTCATGGGCGACGTGCCCGATACACGATCTACGCAGTATGTTGCCAATTGGATGCACGCCGGACTTACGGGCGTCTTGGTCCGGGGCAGGCCGCAGCGCGCCTTGAGCCGGACGAGGGGGCAAGCGCCGCGATGGCGGTCTGCAAGGCCGGGTCGGCCCCCGGGGACGATGCCGGCGCCACCGGACACGGGACAAACGCCTCGCGCGGCGTCCCGTTCACATGGAAGAGCTTCTCGGTCGGGATGCGGACGACGATGCCTGACGCCGGCAGCCGGACCTCGCCCAGCGCGCCCAGCAGCTTCGCCATCGACATGCCGATCACTTCCGCCCCCGCCACGGCGTGGAGCCCGATGGCCAGGCCCTCGCCCATGCTGCCGGTCCAGCGGCCCACCAGGACGATGACCGGGACGGCGTGCACGTTGCCACGCGGCATCACATATTCGACCCAGCGGCGGCGCACGCCATTGGCGCGTGCCTCCCCGACGAGTTCATGGACCTGATAGGGGCCGGGGGCCGAGATCAAGC
>JANNNM010000307.1:0-1501 GCA_031398535.1 Betaproteobacteria bacterium
TGAATAACCAACCTATCCAACGAAGCGCCAAGCGCGCAACGAACCCACGCGCCACGATCAACGCAACAACCCCAGCGTGGCCTGCGTCAGCGCACTTTCGGGACGCGCGTATTCCAGCACGACGCTGAAGTGATGCGTGTCGGCAATGAACATCGGACCCGAGGCGGGACGGCGCACCTGGGGCCACACTTCCCACAGCAGGTCGGACTGGCGCAAAAACTCGGACGTCTCCATCGCGCCGCAGGCGATCAGCAGCGGCGCATGGGTCGTCGGCACGAAATCCGCGGGGGACAGTCGCGCCGCTTCCGCCGCGTCGAGCTTCAGGTCGGCGTTGTACGAGAAGTGCACCATCGGCGCCAGGTCGTGCACGCCGGACAACGTGACGCCGCCGACAAATGGCGCCGCGGACAAACCGTAAGCGCGCCAATCGGTGCAAACCATCATCGCGGCCAGGTGCCCGCCTGCGGAATGGCCGCCGACGACCACATTGCCCGCATTGCAGCCATGCGCGGGACCTTCGCGCGCCATCCACACCATCGCGCGGCGGCACTGCTCGACGATCTCGCCGACCGACACGGCCGGGCACAGGTCGTAGTTGATCACTGCCACGGCCAGACCCTGCTCGACGAACGGTCCGGCGACGAAGCTGTAGTCGGACTTGTCGAGCGCGCGCCAATAGCCGCCGTGGATGAACACGAACGTGCCAAGCGGCGTGGTCTCGGGCAGGAAGAGGTCCAGCGTTTCCTTCGGGCCTTTGCCGTAACGCACATCAAGGCGATGGCGATAGCGCGCGCGTGCATCGATGGACGCCGCCGTGCCGCGCGCCAGGAACTGCGGAGGATCCGGCACCGCGGCGCGATTGTTGTAACCCGCTTCGACGAACTCGGGCGTGTAATGGGGTGACTTCATCACGCGAGCGTTCTAAGTGATCTTGATCGACAGCGACGACAGGCCCGCGATGTGGCCATCGAGCCGGTCACCCGCCACCACCGCGCCGACCCCCGCCGGCGTGCCGGTGAAGATGAGGTCGCCCGGCAACAGTTCGTAGTAGCGCGAAAGAAACGACAGCGTGTTCGGCACATCCCAGATCAGGTCGGCCAGGTCACCGGTTTGCCGGCGCACGCCGTTCACGTCGAGCGTGATGGCACCGCGCGACAGCACGCCGGTCTGCGACTTCGGATGGATCGGCGCGATGGGCGCGGACTGCGCAAACGACTTGCCCAGGTCCCATGGGCGCTTCTTCTCGCGCATGTCGGTCTGCAGGTCGCGGCGCGTCATGTCGAGGCCCGTGGCGTAGCCGAACACGAGGTCATTGGCGCGCTCGGGTGACACTTCGCTGCCGGCCTGGCCGATGGCGACGACCAGCTCGATCTCGTGGTGCAGGTTTTTCGTGGCCAGCGGATAGCGCATGTCGCCCACGGCCGGCGGCACGACCGCCAGGATGGCATCCGCCGGCTTGGTGAAGAAGAACGGCGGCTCCTTCGTCGCGTCGCCGCCCATT
>JANNNM010000921.1:0-4162 GCA_031398535.1 Betaproteobacteria bacterium
GCTTCCGATTCCTTGCCCGGGTCGAACCACGAGTTGACCCAGATGACCTTCACCTCGGCCTTCGGGTTGACACTGCGCATGCCGCGCGCGAACGCGTTGATGCCCATCACGACTTCAGGAATGGGGAATGCGGCGACGTAGCCCGCCACGTTGGTCTTGCTCATCTTGCCCGCGACGATGCCGGCGAGATAGCGGCCTTCGTAGAAGCGCGCGTTGTAGATGCCGACGTTCTTCGCCGTCTTGTATCCGGTGGCGTGCTCGAAGCTGACCTTGGGGAAGGTGCCCGCGACCTTGATCGTCGGGTTCATGTAGCCAAAGGACGTCGTGAAGATCAGGTTGTGGCCGGTGGCGGCCAGTTCGCGGATCACGCGCTCGGCGTCCGCGCCTTCGGGCACGTTCTCGATGAACTTGGTGGTGACCTTGCCGGCCAGCGCCTTTTCCATTTCCTTGCGGCCGGTGTCGTGCTGGAAGGTCCAGCCGGCGTCGCCCACCGGGCTGACGTAGACAAAGCCGATCTTGAGCGGTTCGCCGGCCTTGGGCTGGGCGCTGGCGGGCGCGGCAAGTACCAAGGCGCTGGCGGCGAACAGGGCCAGCGTGATGCGGCGGGTGGTGCGGTTCATGGCGGTCTCCTGGTGCGGGGTCGGGTGGGGCAGGGGTGGCGGTGCAGAACGTGAAATCGGAAAGAATTCTACGCTTGAGTCGGCGGTTTTCAGCCGTAGGGATGGAACGATTTTCCCAGCGACGCCGGGGCATTCAGCTTGATCGTGGTGGCATCGCGCGAAATGAAGGCCAGCACCAGGATCGTGGCGATGTACGGCAGCATGGAAAGGTACTGCGACGGGATGTCGACACCCATGCCCTGCGCCTGGAACTGGGCCAGCGTGACGCCGCCGAAGAGGTACGCGCCGGCCAGCACCCGCCACGGCTTCCATGTGGCGAACACCACCAGCGCCAGCGCGATCCAGCCGCGCCCGGCGGTCATGCCTTCGGTCCACGACGGGTTGTAGACCAGCGACAGGTAGGCGCCGCCGATGCCGGCACAGGCGCCGCCGAACATCACCGCCAGGTAGCGGATGCGCAGCACCGGGTAGCCGATCGCGTGCGCGGATTGCGGCGACTCGCCGACGGCGCGCAGGATGAGTCCCGCACGTGAATGGAACAGGAACCACTGGATCAGCCCGAACAGCACCAGCGACAGGTAGACCAGCGGGCTGTGCCCGAAGAGCAGCGCGCCGATCACCGGCAGGTCGGTCAGGCCCGGCACGACCAGCGGCTTGATCGGCTCGATCACGACGCTGACGTACTCGAGGCCGATGAATGCCGAGAGCCCGATGCCGAATAGCGACAACGCCAGGCCGGACGCCACCTGGTTGGCCTGCAGCGTCAGGGCGACGAACGCGAAGATCAGCGACAGCGCGGCCCCCGCCAGCATGCCGGCCAGCACGCCAAGCCACGGCGACTTGGTGGTGGCGGCCACGATGAATGCGACGACGGCACCGACCAGCATCATGCCTTCGACGCCGAGGTTCAGCACGCCGGATTTCTCGGTGACGAGCTCACCCAATGCGGCAAAGACCAGCGGCGTGCCGGCGGCCAGCGTCAGGATCAGCAGTTGCGCGATATGGTCCATCAAACGGCCTTCGCGACGGTGACCGCAGAGGGAATCACGCGCAGCCGGAAGTTGATGAACACGTCCGCGGCCAGCAGGAAGAACAGCAGCGTGCCCTGGAAGAGCCCCGTGACCGAGGATGGCAATGCAAGCTGCATCTGCGCCGCTTCACCGCCCAGATACAGGAGCGACATCAGCAGGCTGGCGAAGAAGATGCCCACCGGATGCAGCCGCCCGACGAAGGCCACGATGATCGCCGCGAAACCATAGCCGGGCGACACGATCGGCAGCAGCTGCCCGATGGGGCCGGCCACTTCGCCCACACCCGCCAACCCCGCGCAGCCGCCACCGATCAGCATGCCCAGCCACACGGTGCGCCTGGCGGAGATGCCGGCATAGTTGGCGGCGGCAGGCGCGAGACCCGCCACGCGCATCTGGTAGCCGACCAGGCTCTTGCGCATGAATATCCAGCCCAGCGCCACGGCGGCCAGCGCCAGCAGGAAGCCGACGTTGAGCCGCGTTTCCGCCACCATGTTGGGCAGCAGCGCGCCCTCCGTGAACATCTTCGACTGCGGGAAGTTGAAGCCTTCCGGATCGCGCCACGCATCGTGCACCAGCAGCGACAGGATGAACGAGGCGACGTATACCAGCATCAGCGACACGAGAATCTCGTTGGCGTTGAAGCGCGTGCGCAGGAACGCGGGAATGGCAGCCCACGCCATGCCGCCCAGCAACCCCGCGACGAGCATCAGCGGCAGCACCAGCGGCGACGTCGAGTCGTGGAAGGCCAGCGCCACGCCGCCGCCGAAGATGGCACCCATGATGAGCTGGCCCTCGGCGCCGATGTTCCACACGTTGGCGCGATAGCCGATGGCGAGGCCGACGGCGCACAGCATGATCGGGCTGGCCTTCAGCAGCAGCTCGCCGACGTCGTAGAGCGTGTCCACGGGTTCGATGAAGAACACGTACAGCGCGTGCCACGGGTTCTTGCCCATCGCCGAGAACAGCACGAAGCCGATGGCCAGCACCGCGATGGTGGCGACGACGGGCGAGAGCCAGCCGGCCAGGCGCGACGGTTCAGGGCGGGGCTCGAGACGAAAGCGCATCGGGTTCAGACCATGCCGGCGGGTGAGAAGGCACGGTGGCCCTCGGTGCCGGGCGCGATGAACGAGCCGGACATCAGCAGGCCGATCTCGGCGGCGTTGGTGTCGCGCACAGGCTTGGCTTCGGACAGGCGCCCGCGCGCGATGACGGCCAGCCGGTCGCAGATCTCGAAGAGCTCATCCAGCTCCTCCGACACGACGAGCACGGCCACGCCGCGATCGCGCAGGTCGATCAGCGCCTGCCGGATCTGCGCGGCGGCACCCACGTCCACGCCCCACGTCGGCTGCGCTGCGATCATCATCGTCGGATGTTGCCGGATCTCGCGGCCGACGATGTACTTCTGCAGGTTGCCGCCGGACAGGCTGCGCGCGGCGGCGTTGTGACCGCCGGCCTTCACGCCGTACTCGCGAATCGTGTCGACCGCATACGCGCGCACGGCATCCTGGCGCACGAAGCCGCGATGGACCAGCTGCTGCCGGTGCGCGGTGAGCAGCGCGTTGTCGGCCAGTGACATCTCCGGCACCGCACCGCGGCCCAGCCGCTCCTCCGGCACGAACGCAAAGCCCAACGCGCGGCGCCGCGCGGCATCGAGGCGGCCGGCGGCCTTGCCGAGCAACGTGATCTGCGTGGCGTCGTCGATGCAGCGCTCGCCCGACAACGCCGCCATCAGTTCCTTCTGGCCGTTGCCCGACACCCCGGCGATGCCGACGATCTCGCCGATGCGCACCGTGAGGCTGATGTTGGCGAGCGCCGTGCCGAAGGGGTCGTCCGCCGGCAACGAAAGATCGCGGACCACCAGCGCATCGGCACCCGCCTGCGCCGCGCGATGCTGCGGATGCGGCAGGTCGCTGCCGATCATCATCCGCGCGAGCGACGTGGAGGACTCCTGCCGCGGGTCGCAGGTGCCGGTGACCTTGCCGCCGCGCAGCACCGTGGCCTTGTGGCACAGCGCGCGGATCTCGTCCAGCTTGTGGCTGATGTAGAGGATGCTGCAGCCTTCCGCGGCCAGCCGGCGCAATGTCTCGAACAGTTTCTCGACGGCCTGCGGTGTGAGCACCGACGTCGGCTCGTCCATGATGAGGAGGCGCGGGTCCTGCAGCAGGCAGCGCACGATCTCGACGCGCTGCCGCTCGCCCACAGACATCGTGTGTACGTGGCGGTCGGGGTCGAGCGGCAGGCCGTAGCGGGTGGAAACCTCGCGGATCCGCGCCGGAAGATCGGCGCCGCTGCGGTCACGTTCCAGCGCCAGCACGATGTTGTCGGCCACCGTCAGTGTCTCGAACAGCGAGAAGTGCTGGAACACCATGCCGATGCCGAGCTTCCGCGCCCGTGCCGGGTTGGCAATGGCAACCGGCGTGCCTTCCCAGGCGATGACGCCGGAATCCGGCTTGACCGCGCCATAGATGATCTTCATCAGCGTCGACTTGCCGGCGCCGTTTTCGCCGAGCA
>JANNNM010000056.1:0-2792 GCA_031398535.1 Betaproteobacteria bacterium
GCGACGCGGAATGAATGAATCGTCGCCGGCACCCCATCCCGCCCGGAGGCAACCATGAGCACCAAGGACACCGTTTCGAAGCAACCCGTCGCCGCTGCCAGCACCCCGGCCGCTGCCGACCCGTCGCGCCGCTCGCTGTTGAAAACCATTGCCGCCGGAGGTGCCGGTGCCGCGACGTTCTTCGGGCCGTGGAAGACCAACCATGTGTGGGCGCAGGCGGCGCAGAAGAAGCCGCTGGTGATCGGCCTGACGATGGATGCCTCGGGCCAGTACGCGGCCTCGGGCGTGGAAGAACGGCTCGGCGCCATGATGGCCATCCGGGAATTCAACGCCAAGGGTGGCGTGCTCGGCCGGCAGATCGAAGCGTTGCACATCGACACCGAGACCACGCCGGCCACCGGCTCGCGCGTCGCGGAACGGTTGATCACGCGCAGCGAGGCTGCGTTCCTGATCGGCGGCGTGCACTCCGGCGTGGCCAATGCCATCTCGCAGGTGGCGCAGAAGTACGGCTGCATCTACTTCAACACCAATTCCAGTTCGCCCACCGAGTCGGGCAAGGACTGCCACCGCGTCAAGTTTGTCTGGGACGGCAACGGCACCAACTTCGCCGAGGCGATCGTCAAGAATGCGATCAAGGCCAACGGCAAGAGCTGGGTGCTGCTCACCAACGATTATGTGTGGGGACACCAGACCGCCAAGGCCACGCGCACGCTGGTCGAAGCCAACGGCGGGAAGATCGTTGACGAGCTGATGATCCCGCAGAACACGCGCGATTTCGCGTCGTACCTGATCAAGCTGCAGCAGATCAAGCCGGAAGTGGTCGCGACTGCGGTGGGCGGCGACGACATCAAGGCGCTGCGCCAGCAGGTGGTACAGCTCGGCCTGCAGAAGCGGATGGCGTGGATCAACAACCAGCAGGATTGGCCTGATGTCTACGGTCTGGGGCCGGAGCAGATCTTCGGCGTGTTCGGCACCACGTGGTACTGGAACCTCGACCTGCCGGGCGTGATGGAATTTGTCGCCAGCTACCAGAAGACCTATCCCGGCATGGCCATCCAGGTGCCCGGCAACGTCTACTTCAACGGCTACGTCGCCACGCGCGAGCTGCTGCGTTGCGTCGAAGAGGCAGGCACCACGGCCAACATCCCGGTGATCAAGAAACTCGAGGGCCGCAAGATGACGGCGCGCGACCGGATGCAGGCCTACGATGCGTACATCGATCCGGCCACGCACCAGTGCCAGCAGACGATCTACATGGCCACGTACAACGACCAGCCCAAGTCGAAGGACGACATCTTCAGGATCCTGACGCAGTCGGAGCCGAAGGACGTCATCGATGCGGACTCGTCCAAGACGTGCAAGCTCGAGACCTACGAGGCCACGCCGACGTACGAAATGTAGGAAGTCCCGCGCGTGACGCTGCTCCCTCACCTCATCAACGGCGTCGCGCTCGGACTGCTGTTTGCCCTGATCGCCCTCGGGTTCATGCTGGTCGTGAGCCTGATGGAGACGATCAACCTGGCGCATGGCTCGTTCTTTGCGCTGGGCATGTACATCGCGCTGCTCGTGATCGCGCCCACCGGCGAGTTCGCCGGTGCGTGGCTTGGGTCGTGGAAGGCGCTGCCGGTCGTCTGGCGCTACGGCATCGCGCTGCTGGTCGCGCCGATCGTCGTGGGCCTCGTCGGCATGCTGCTGGAGGTGGCCCTCCGCCGCACCTACGGCCGTGATCCCCTGTACGGTTTGCTGCTGACCTTCGGCGCCGAGCTGGTGCTGGAGGAAGGCATCCGCCACATCTGGGGTTCAACCGAGAAGCAACTGCCACTGCCCGATGCGATTGCCGGCGCATTTGTCATCGGCGACCTCATCTACGCGCGCTACCGGCTCTTCGCCTGCGCATTTGCCGCGCTTGCCATCGGCTTGCTCTGGCTGTTCCTCGAGAAGACGCCCTACGGCTCGATCATCAAGGCGGGCGCTCACGACAGCGAGATGGTGCGCGCGCTGGGCATCAACCTGTCGCGGCTGCGCCTCTTCGTGTTCGCGCTGGGCGTGGCGCTGGCAGGTCTCGCCGGCGTCGTGATGGCGCCCATCTGGGGCATGCGGCCGCACGTCGGCGTGGATGCCGTCGTGCCGGCATTCCTGATCATCGTGCTGGGCGGCGTGGGCAGCTTCTGGGGCGCCGTCGTGGCTGCGCTGATGGTCGGGCTCGTCGTCGGGCTGACCGGCGCCTACGCATCGGAGTGGTCACTGCTGTCGATGTACCTGCTTTTCATCGCCGTCGTCACCTTCCGCGCGCGCGGCTTCTTCGGCAAGAAGAGCGTGCTGGATGTGTGACGAAGGTTCACTTCAACTTCAGCGAGCGCCGCAATGACGTCCTTTCGATCCGATGACTTCGCCGGCAAGGTGGCCCTGATCACGGGGGGCGCGGGCGGCATCGGCGAAGCCATTGCCCGCGACCTCGCGGCGCTAGGCGCGACAGTGATCATCGCCGGCCGCGACGCGGACAAGGCGCAGGCACTGGTCGCCGCCGTCACCGCGGCAGGCGGCAAGGCGGCGGCCATCACCTACGATGCGCGCGATGTCCCGGCGATGCAGGCCGCCGTGGCCGGTGCGGCCGCAACGCATGGCGGCATCGACTTCCTCGTCAACAGCGCAGGCACGCAGCAGATCGAGCCGCTGGTCGACGTGACGGAAGAGGCCTTCGACCGCGTGCTGGACGTGAACCTCAAGGCGTCGATGTTCGTCGCGCAGGCGGTGGCGCGCGTGCAGATCGCCGCCGGACGGGGCGGGCGGCA
>JANNNM010000086.1:0-4338 GCA_031398535.1 Betaproteobacteria bacterium
CGTCTGCTTCGAAGTGAACGCCTCGTAGGCGCGGCGGAAATCCTGCGTCTGCATGCAGATCGCCTGCGCCTGGGCCTCGGCCTCGATCGCCGTGTCGACATCCATCGCCCATTCCTGATGCAAAAGCTTCTTCGTCATCGCGTGCGCGAACGTCGGGCCGTCGGCCAGCATCCGGGCGAACTGCTGCGCCTCCGCCAGCAGCGTCGCGGACGGCACGACACGATTGAAGAATCCCCACGCCGCGCCCTCGTCCGCATTCATCGCGCGGCCCGTATACAGGAGCTCCGCCGCGCGTCCCTGCCCGATCGTGCGCGGCAGCAGCGTGCACGCACCCATGTCCGCGCCCGCAAGGCCGACGCGCGTAAACAGGAAGGCCGTGCGCGCCGCTGGCGTGCCAAACCGGATGTCGGAGGCCAGCGCCACCATCGCGCCTGCTCCCGCACAGATGCCGTCCACGGCCGCCACGATCGGCTGCGGACACCGGCGCATGGCCAGCACCAGGTCGCCGGTCATCCGCGTGAAGTCGAGCAATTGCGGCGCGGACATTTTGGTGAGCGGCCCGATGATCTCGTGCACGTCGCCGCCGGAGCTGAAGTTGCCGCCCGCGCCAGTGACCACCACGCATTTCACATCGGATGCGTAGACCAGCGCACGCAAGAGATCGCGCATCTCGGCATAGGAATCGAAGGTCAGCGGATTTTTCTTCTCCGGCCGGTTCAGCGTGAGCGTGGCCACCTTGCCATCCGCATCGGTGGACCACAGGAAATGGCGGGCCGCATAGGTGCGCATCGGCCGCAACGGACTGCTCATGGCGTCATGGGTCATGGTCATCGTTCCCCGGGTACGCGAGCCACGCTGTGCTTCAGCGTGCCCAGCAACTGGTACAGGATCGCGCGATCGGGCGACGCCACTTCCGACAGCATGTCGATGATCCAGCGTTCGTGCTCGGCTGCCATGGCGTCGAAGGCCGCCTTGCCCTTCTCGGTCAGGCACACTGCATACGACCGCCGGTCTTCCGGCATCGGCGTCCGCGCGACGAGTCCCTCCGCCACCAGTTCGCTGGTCAACCCGGTGACGTTGCCGCCGGTGACCATCATCCGGCGCGACAGCTCGCCCATCCGCAGGCCCTGCGGATGCCGCTCCAGCTGCGCCATCAGGTCAAAGCGCGCCAGCGTGATTGCAAAGCGATCCCGCATCCGGGCGCGGATCTCGCGCTCCACCATCTGCGTGCAGGTCAGCAGTCGCAGCCAGAGGCGCAGTGACTCGTGGTGATCGTCGGTGCCGCGGGTCTCGGCATCGGCCGGTCGCGGCGTCGCGGCGGATGTTGCGGTCTTCAGCGCATTCAGCATGATCGGTCAGCCGTTGGCTTCGGGCCGTTCGTTGGACATCTGGGCCGCGCGCGCGAGATTGCGCTCGAGCTGGTCACGGCCGGACAGGTATTGCACCGGCCACTCGACGTCGCGCACGCCCAGTGCAGCCGCGGCATGCAGCGTCCAGTACGGATCGGCCAGGTGCGGACGACCGATGGCACACAGGTCCGCGCGCCCCGCCATCAGGATGCTGTTGACGTGATCGGGCTCGAAGATCGCGCCCACCGCCATCGTCGCGATGCCGCCTTCGTTGCGCACGCGATCGGCGAAGGGGGTCTGGTACATCCGCCCGTACACCGGCCGGGCTGCGCGCGTCGTCTGTCCCGACGACACGTCGATCAGGTCCGCACCCGCCGCATGGAAGAGGCGCGCCAGCGCGATCGCATCCTCCGGCGTATTGCCGCCCGGCGCCCAGTCGTGCGCTGAGATGCGCACCGACATCGGCCGGTCGGCGGGCCACGCGGCACGCATCGCGCGGAACACTTCCAGTGGATAGCGTGCGCGCTGTTCGAGCGGTCCGCCGTATCGGTCATCGCGCAGGTTGGTCAGCGGCGACAGGAAGGCCGACAACAGGTAACCGTGCGCGCAATGCAGTTCCAGCCAGTCGAAGCCTGCCGCGGCACCACGCCGCGTGGCCTGCACGAATTCGTCCTGCACGCGCGCCATGTCCGCACGCATCATCGCCTGCGGCACCTGGTTGTCGGGGCCGTACGCCAGCGCCGAGGCCGCCACCAGCGGCCAATTGCCGGCAGGCAATGGCGCATCCGCGGCTTCCCAACCCACCTGCGTGGAACCCTTCGGCCCCGCGTGGCCCAACTGCAGCGCGATCTTCGCCGAGGTTCGCGTGTGCACGTAGTCGACGATGCGTTGCCACGCCGCCGTGTGGTCGTCCGTATACAGTCCCGCGCAGCCCGGTGAAATGCGGGCATCCGGCGCCACGCATACCATCTCGGTGAACACGAGCCCCGCGCCGCCATGCGCACGGCTGCCGAGGTGCACCAGATAGAAGTCGTCAGGCGCGCCATCGCGGCACGAGTACTGCGCCATCGGCGACATCACGACGCGATTCTTCAGCGTGACGCCGCGCAATGTGAACGGCACGAACATCGGCGGCACTGGCACGGCGGCCGGCCGTACGCGCCGCGCGAACCAGCCTTCCATCCGTGAGACGAACGTCGCATCGCGCAGCCGCAGGTTCTCGTGCGAGATGCGCTGGCTACGCGTCAGCAGGCTGTAGGCGAATTGCTCAGCCTCGAACGCGGTGTAGCGCGCGACATTCTCGAACCACTCAGTGGAATTGCGCGCGGCGTTCTGGATCTTCAGCACCTCCAGCGCACGTTCGGCCTCGTAGGTGACAAGGGCGCTCGGCAAATCGGGGGCCGCATCCACCGCGCGCGCCAACGCAATGGCGTCTTCCAGCGCCAGCTTGGTGCCCGAACCCACTGAAAAATGCGCGGTGTGCGCCGCATCGCCCATCAGCACGACGGGCACGTCGCGGCCGTCGATGCTGTTCCAGTGCACCCAGTGGCGACAGACCACGCGCGGAAAGCGGATCCAGATCGCCGAGCCCCGAATGTGGCGGGCATTCGACATCAGCGGATGGCCGTCGAGCCAAGGCGCGAAGAGCTGCTCGCAATAGGCGATGCCCTCTTCCTGCGACATCGACTCGAGGCCTGCCGCGCGCCACGTGGCCTCCGGCGTCTCGACGATGAACGTGGACGTGTCGTTGTCGTATTGATACGCGTGCGCCTGGAACCAGCCATGCGGCGTCTCGACGAACGCGAAGGTGAACGCGGCGAAGCGCTGGCGCGTGCCCAGCCAGACAAAGCGGCAGTGACGAAGCTCCACATCGGGCTCGAAGGTGGCGGCATAACGCGTGCGGATGCGGCTGTTGAGGCCATCGCCCGCCACGACCAGATCGGCCTCGAAATCGCGCGCGGCCGCCAGGTCGTCCTGCACTTCATCGTCGTAGGCCAGTTCGACATCGAGCGCCTCGCACCGGGCCTGCAGGATGTTCAGCAGCCGCTTGCGGCCGATGCCGCAGAAGCCGTGGCCGCCCGAGGTGACGGTGCGTCCCTTGAAATGGACATCGATGTCATCCCAGCGATTGAAGGACCCGACGATCTCGGCGGCCGTCTGCGCATCGGCGGCTTCGAGGTTGCCAAGCGTCTGGTCGGAGAACACAACACCCCACCCGAAGGTGTCGCCCGGCCTGTTGCGCTCGACCACGCGCACCACGCGCCGCGGATCCGCCTTCTTCATCAGGAGCGCGGTGTAGAGGCCGGCGGGGCCGCCGCCCAGGCAAAGGATCCGCTTCGCTGCCATCGGTGCTTTCGTCGGGAAGGTCGGGGGTCGCACAACCGCGCGAACCATGGATGGAAGTATTTTAGAACTAAACTAATTGATGTCAAGGGCGATCGCGGCTGGTGGGGCTAGGCCATTCGGCCAATTCCCTCGATCGGATCGCCGCCCCTACGGTATCGGGACGCGCCGCACGGAGCGGCAGCACCAGCCGGAGGGACGCCGCGACCATGTCCATTTGCTCAAAGCTACTGCATCGGCGCAGCCCGGTGTTCGCCGTCGCAGTTCCCAGCCGCGGCTTCACGCTTCCGGAACTGCTCATCGCCCTTGCCATCACGGCATCGCTTACGCTGCTGGCCGTGCCGGTCTACACCCAGTGGGTCGGGGACGAAAAAGTAATGAATCATGCTCGATTGCTGGCTAAAAGCATGCAACACGCGCGATCCGAGGCCATCAAGCGCGGTCATCGTGTCAATCTGTGCAAGTCCGCCGATGGCGTGCAATGTGCTGATTCGGGTACTTGGGACCAGGGTTTCCTGATGCATGAGGACACCGGGACCAAAGGCGAGGTCGACGGCGACGACACCGTCATCCGGTTCGAGCCGCCGAACATGGAAATCCGGGTATCGGCCAACAAACCGCTTGCCGACTACGTGTCCTATACTGC
>JANNNM010000096.1:0-1477 GCA_031398535.1 Betaproteobacteria bacterium
ATGCCGATTTCCTGCGTGCGTTGCGCGACGGCGTAGGCGAGGACGCCGTAGAGCGAACACGCTGCTGTAGAGCGCCGTGCCCGGTGAGGGTGGATCGCCGTCGAGATGCAGCCGGAAGAGGCGTTCCTTCAGTTTGCCCAGGTATTGCATCCGCGCGACGATTTCCTGCCCTGGATAGCAGCCCTTCTTGAAGTTGACGCCGCCGACCAGGTCCCAGTTGGCCGCCTGCGGGATGAAGAGATCCTGCGTGGCGGCATCGACCGTGGGGATGCCGGCGGCGATGGCGCGCCAGTCCCAGTGCGAAGCGGGGACCGGGCGCGCGCATGCCGCCAGCCGTTGACCGGTGGCGTCGGCCTGCGCCGTGGGGACGTGGATCAGCACGCGCCCGTCGGGGGTGGTGACGATGTCGGCGCCGTCATGCGTGACGCCGTGGCCGGGCGCCGGTGCCGCGCCCAGCGCTGATTGCACCGCCTGACGCGCATCGTTGCCCGAAATCCCCATGACCACGCCATCGGCGGTGCGGTCGGCGACGACCACCTTGGCGCGCATGACGAACATGGCGAGGCGCTTGCGCAGCGGGGCTGCCAGGTCGGCAGCGACGAACGCGCGGAACGAGGTTTCGGACGCGCGCCATAACAGCATCGTGGCCAGCATCCGGCCCTTGGGCGAGTTGTACGACGTCCACTGCGCGGTGCCGGGGCGGAGGGCCGCGACGTCGTTCGAGAGCTGTCCCTGCAGGAATGACGCGGCATCCGCGCCGTCGAAGCTGAGGTAGCCGGTCTGCGGCAGGGCCGAGACGGCGGCGCGAGGCGGATCGCTGGCGCCCGGGCCGGCGGCAGAGGGGGCAGGGGCAGGGGGCAGGATCATCTTCGAAGGATGGGTGCGAAACGGGACCGGGACAAGGGCGGTGGGACAAGGCCGACGCCCGGGGCGGCAGGGTGTTGGCGGGCTGGCCGGGGACCCCGAAAGCGTGCTAGAATAACAAGTTACCTCGGGCCCATGGATCCGGCGGGAATTCCTCCCGCAAGCCGTGGTTCCTCGAGAATTCCGCACACCTCGCGGTCTTTAGGGTGTCCAGCCCGTCATTGGCAACCAAGGCCATTGGCAAATCAACAGGGCAGGGATCACATCCGCAGGTGGAGGCTCAACCCTGAAGGGAGTATCACCCATGTCGGTCACGATGCGTCAAATGCTGGAAGCCGGAGTCCATTTCGGCCACCAGACCCGTTACTGGAACCCGAAGATGGCCGATTACATCTTCGGCCAGCGCAACAAGATCCACATCGTCAACCTCGAGAAGACGATGCAGCTGTATCAGGACGCGATGAAGCATGTCCGTCAGCTGGCCAGCAACCGCGGCACCATCCTCTTTGTCGGCACCAAGCGCCAGGCCCGCGAAATCGTGGCTGAAGAAGCGCAGCGCGCCGGCATGCCCTTCGTCGACCATCGCTGGCTGGGCGGCATGCTCACCAACTTC
>JANNNM010000112.1:0-8465 GCA_031398535.1 Betaproteobacteria bacterium
CGTCGAGGTGATCGAGTTCGGAGCGCACGCCGTCGTCGTCGCCGGTCTTGCGCACGCGCAGGTGGGCGTCGGCACACGCGGCCACCTGCGGCAGGTGCGTGACGCACAGCACCTGCCGCCGCGAGCCCAGTGCCTGCAGCAACTGCCCCACGGTGGCCGCGACGGCGCCGCCGACGCCGCTATCCACTTCATCGAACACCAGCGTCGGGATCTGCCCGGCTTCGCTGGCCGCCACCTGAACAGCCAGCGCGATGCGTGAAAGCTCGCCGCCCGACGCGACGCGCGCGAGCGAGGCCAGCGGCTGCTTCGGGTGGCTGGCCACGCGGAACGTGAGGTCGTGCAGCCCGTAGCTGGCCGGCGTTTCCAGCGGGTCGAGCCCGATCTCGAAATGGCCGCCTTCCATGGCCAGCTGCTGCATGGCTTCAGTGACGCGATGCGCCAGTTCGTTGCCTGCGTATTGGCGCTTTTGCGCCAGTTGCTTCGCGGCGGCGAGGAACTCGCGCTCGGCGGCTTCCGCGCGTGCGGCCAGCGCGGCGGCGTCGCCTGCGTCGGCCAGCGCCGCAAGCTCGGCCTCCGTTGACGCGAGAAGCTCGGGCAGGGCCTCCGGCCGCACGCGGTACTTGCGCGCAGTATCGTGCATCGCGGCAAGGCGCTCTTCCACGCGACGCTGTTCCACCGGGTCGAGGTCGAGGCGCCGCTGGTAATCGCGCAGTGCGCGCGCGGCCTCGTCAATCTGGATCTGCGCCGGTGCCAGCAAGGCCACCACCTCGGCCAGCGCGGGATCGTGCGCGGCTGCGGCTTCCATCCGGTGCATCAGTTGCGCGAGGCGCACCGTCATCGCGTCGTCCGCGTCGGCCAGCGATGCCATGCCGTCGGCGGCGGCGGTGATCAGCGTGGCGGCATTGGACAGCCGCGATTGCGCGGCTGCCAGCGTGGTCCACTCGCCATCCGCGACGGCCAGCAGTGCGAGTTCGCTGCGGCGCGCTTCGAGCGCATCGCGTTGCGCCGCGTGCGCCGCCGCACCCTGCGCGGCGGCATCGCGGCGTTCGAGTGCCAACCGCCATGCGCGCCAGCGTTGCGCCACTTCCTGCGCCAGTGTCGTGAAGCCGCCGAAGGTGTCGACCAGGTTGCGCTGGGCCTCCGGCGCGCCCAGCGACTGGTGGGCATGTTGCCCGTGGATGTCGACGAGATGCTCGCCCAGGTCCTTCATCTGCGCGACGGTGGCCGGCCGCGCGTTGATCCACGCGCGGCTCTTGCCCTGGCCATCGAGCACGCGCCGCAGCAGCACGGCTTCGTCCTCGCCGACGAGATCGTGCTCGACCAGCCACGCGCGCACGGCGGGCGCGTCGGCGACGTCGAACAGCGCCGCCAGTTCGGCGCGCTCGGTGCCCGGCCGCAATTGTCCGGGCAGGAAGCGGTCGCCGAGCAGCAGGCCCAGCGCATCGAGCAGGATCGACTTGCCCGCACCCGTCTCGCCGGTCAGCACCGTGAAGCCCGCGTCGAACTCGACATCGAGCGCATCGACGACGACAAAGTTGCGAATCGAAAGCGAACGCAGCATCGGGTGTGCGCTAGGACGCCGCGTCGGGGCGACCGGCGGTGAGGCGTTCCGGGGTCTCGCTCCAGTGGAGCTTCTCGCGCAGCATCGCGAAGTAATCGTGGCCCTCCGGGTGGAGGAACCGCGCTGCGAAGGGCGCGCGCTGCAGCGTGACGCATTCGCCTTCGGCCAGCGCCACGTGGGTCTGGCCGTCGCAGTGCACGCTGGCGTCGCGGCCGCGCGTCACCGTGATGGCGATGGTCGCGTCGTCACTGATCGCGATCGGCCGGTGCGTCAGCGCATGCGGCGCGACCGGCACCAGCAACAGCGAGGGCAACTGCGGCGCGAGGATGGGACCGCCCGCCGACAGCGCGTAGGCGGTGGAGCCGGTGGGCGTGGCGACGATGATGCCGTCCGCGCGCAATGCGTAGGCAAAGCGCCCGCCGATGGCTACCGCGCAGTCGATCATCCCGCCGAGCGAGCCGCGGTTGACGACGACGTCGTTCAACGCCAGCACGTCGTGGCGCGAACCGTCCTCGCGCTCGATCACGGCCGCCAGCAACGTGCGGCGCTCCTCGACATGGCGGCCATCGAGCATCGCGGCCAGCACGGTTTCCATCTGCGCCAGCGGGATGTCGGTGAGGAAGCCGAGCCGGCCCTGGTTGATGCCGATGAGCGGCACTGCGTGTGGCGCCATCAGCCGCGCGATGGCCAGCATGGTGCCGTCGCCGCCCAGCACGATGGCGAGATCGACGCGCGTCGCGAGCTCCGCGGCCGGCGCCGTGGCGAAGCCGGGGACCGGCGCGTAGTGCGCGGTCTCGGCCTCGACGATGACTTCAAGCCCGCGCGCGGCCAGGAACGCGGCCAGGCGCGCTAGGGGTTGCGCAATGCCGGGACTGGCGTGGCGCCCGACGAGTGCCACGCGGGCAAAGGGGGCGGAGGAGGGGCGGGCCGGCATGGCCACGATTAAACCATAGGCGCATCGCGCAGCACGCTCCGCCGTTCGGGTGAGCGTTGACCGCGGCGCGACGTCCCGCCGCCCCGTTCGCCAGCGTAGAATCGGCGGCATGCTGGAAGCACGGGCCCAACACCTGCTGAAGACCCTCATCGAACGCTACATCGGCGATGGCCAGCCCATGGGCTCGCGCTCGCTGTCGCGCCACTCGGGCCTCGACCTGTCGCCGGCCACGATCCGCAACGTGATGGCCGACCTCGAGGACCTGGGCTTCATCGCCAGTCCGCATACGTCCGCGGGGCGCATCCCCACGGCCAAGGGCTACCGGTTCTTCGTCGACAGCCTGATGGTGGTCAAGCCGCTGGGCGAAGCCGAGATCCAGCGCCTCGAAGGCGAGCTGGTGGCCGACCGCCCGCAGCAACTCGTCAGCACCGCCGCCGGACTGCTGTCGCAGCTGACGCAATTCGCCGGCGTGGTGATGACGCCCAAGCGCCGCGAGGCCGCGTTCCGCCATATCGAGTTCCTGCGGCTCGCCGATCGCCGCGTGCTGCTGATCCTGGTCACTGCCGACGGCGACGTGCAGAACCGCGTGCTGCACACCGAGCGCTCGTACGGGCAGGCGCAACTGGCGGAGGCCAGCCAGTTCTTCAACCAGAATTTTGCCGGGCAGCCGCTTGCCACCATCCGCGCGCGCATCGCGGATGAATTGCGCGCGCTGCATGCGGACATCGCGGGGCTGATGACGGCCGCCGTCGATGCGGGCGAGGGCGCGCTGGCCGAGGGCGAGGGCCTCGTCGTCACCGGCGAGCGCAACCTGCTGCAGGCAGAGGACATCTCCTCGAACATGGAGCGACTGCGCCGGCTCTTCGACATGTTCGAGCAGAAGACGTCGATCCTGCATCTCCTCGATCTCTCGCAACGCGCGCAGGGCGTGCAGATCTACATCGGCGGCGAATCCGGGTTGAATCCGCTCGACGAGCTGTCGGTCATCACGGCGCCCTACGAGCGCAACGGCAAGGTCATCGGCACGCTGGGCGTCATCGGCCCCACGCGGATGGCCTACGAACGCGTGATCCCGATCGTCGACGTGACGGCCAAGCTCCTGTCCAACGCGATGGCCCAGCAGGGCAACGATGAGTAGCGGCGACCATCCGAATGCGCAGCTGCTGACGCGCCTCTATACCGCCTTTGCTGCGCGCGACGCGGCCACGATGGTGGCGTGCTATGCGCCCGATGCCACGTTCACCGATCCCGTCTTCGACCTGCGCGGCGATGAAGTGGGCGCGATGTGGACGATGTTCTGCGATCGCGGCCGCGACATGACGCTCGAATTCCGCGACATCCGCGCCGATGCGGCCACCGGTTCCGCCCACTGGGAGCCGCGCTACACCTTCTCGGTCACCGGCCGCCCGGTGCACAACCGGATCGATTCGTCGTTCACGTTCCGCGATGGCCTGATCCATGCGCAGCGCGATCGCTTCGATCTCTGGCGCTGGAGCCGCATGGCGCTGGGCTTCAAGGGCGCGCTGCTCGGCTGGACGCCGATGGTGCGCAACGCCATCCGCCGCGAAGCCCGCCGCAATTTCGACAACTGGCGCGCGCGGCGCGCCGGATGAGCGGGTCGACTTCACCAGTCCCTCAATGCAGCGGCATTGCCATCGGACACGCGGGTTTTTGCATCGACCAGACCATGTTCCTCGCCGCCGTCTTCATCACCTTCAACCTGGCCTGACATGGCGCATGCACCTGAACCTCCCTTCGCGCACGACCGCATCCCCAAGGTGGGCGTGCTGCTCGTCAACCTCGGCACGCCGGATGCGCCCACGCCATCCGCGGTGCGGCGCTATCTCGCGCAGTTCCTGACCGATCCGCGCGTCATCGAAATTCCGAAGTGGCTGTGGGCGCCCATCCTGTACGGCGTCATCCTGTTCGTGCGGCCGGTCAAGTCCGCGAAGAAGTACGCGTCGATCTGGACCAAGGACGGCTCGCCGTTGCTGGTGCACAGCCAGCGGCAGCGCACGCTGCTGCTGGGGTATCTCGGCCAGCGGCTGAAGTCGGCCGGGTTGCCGGCGGACCTGTGCCCCGTCGAACTCGGCATGCGCTACGGGAACCCCAGCGTGGGCAGCGCGCTCGACAAGCTGCGCGCCGCCAACTGCGAGAAGATCCTCGTGCTGCCGCTGTACCCGCAGTATTCCGCGGCGGCGACGGCATCCGCCTTCGACGCCGTGGCCGCCCATCTCAAGTACGCGCGGCGCCTGCCGGCACTACGCTTCGTCGAGACCTTCCATGCCGACGCCGGCTACATCAAGGCGCTGGCGCAAACCATCAACGATTACTGGATGAAGAACGGACGGCCCGATCACCTGGTGCTGTCGTTCCACGGCGTGCCACGGCGCACGCTGGAAATGGGCGATCCCTACCATTGCTTCTGCCAGATCACGGGGCGGATGCTGGTGCGCGAACTCGGCCTGTCACCGGAGCAGTGGACGTTGACGTTCCAGTCGCGTTTCGGCAAGGCCCCGTGGCTCAAGCCCTATACGGTGGACGTGTTGCAGAAGCTGGGCGAAGACCATGCCGCGCGGGTGGACGTGTTCTGTCCCGGGTTCGTCGCCGATTGCCTCGAGACGCTCGAGGAGATCGCGATGGAAGGCAGGGCGACCTTCGTCAAGGCGGGCGGCGGGGCGTTCCATGTGATCCCGTGCCTCAACGAGCACCCCGCCTGGATCTCCGCGATGGCGGACCTGGCCTACCGCAATCTCACGGGTTGGCTGGAGACGCCTCCGGACCGCGACGCCCGCGAACTGTCGCTGGTGCGCGCGAAGGCGCTGGGCGCGCCGAAGTAGCCGCGCGTCCTTGAGGACGAGGGGCCCGCGGGCCACCCGCGACGTGTGCTGCAATACCCGGCGCGAACGTCGCGGCACGGCGTATTCTCGTTGTTCATAGCGGGATTACCCCGCCCAGACGATTGCTCGTGTACGGTGACCTCGCTTACCATCGCGGCGCACGTGCGCATTTGCGGCGCTGGCCTGTGGCATCCATGGAGACTCTATGAATCCGGTACTCGCTTTCACCACCATCATGGCCATCTGGACCGTGAGCGAATTCGTGTCCTCGAAGTCGAAGGGCCTCGTTTCCTCGCTGTTCGTCGCGTCGCTGATCTTTCTCGTGGGCTTTCTCACCGGCGTGTTCCCGCCCGACCTGCTGACGAGCTCCTCGCTGCTCGCGCTGGCCGGCGTCGTGGTCGGCTTCGTGATCGTCCACCTGGGAACGGTCATCAGCGTCAACGACTTCAAGAAGCAATGGCGCACCGTGGTGACCGGTGTGGCCGCCGTGGGAGGCACGGCGGCGTTCCTGTTCGTGATCGGTTCGATGTTCAAGGGCACGGACTATGTGATCGCCGCGATCGGTGCGATCAGTGGCGGCACCGTGTCGGTCGTCATCATCCAGGAGGCGGCGCTGGCAGCGGGCCTGGTCACGGTGGCGGTCTTTCCCGTGCTGATTGCAGCCCTGCAGGGGCTGGTGGGATTCCCGCTGACGTCGATCATCCTGCGCAAGGAAGCCACGCGACTGCGCGACGAATTCCGCGCCGGCAGGCTCACGGCAGCCGCGGAAGACGCAGCGGAAGGCGAGGCCAAGAGCCGGCTTCCCGCCGTTTTCCATTCCACAGTCGGCACGCTGTTCTGTGTCGGTGTCGCGGTGCTGATTGCGCAGCAGGTCAGCCGCATCACCAACGGCAATCTCAATACCTTCGTGGTCGCACTGTGCCTGGGCGTTTTCCTGCGCTGGGCGGGCATCTTCAAGCCCTCGGTACTGAACGGAATCAACGCCTATGGCCTCATGATCACCGCCGTCCTGATCCTGGTGTTCGGCCCGCTGGCCACCGTGACGGTCGGCGACTTGCGGGCGCTTGCGGTGCCGCTGCTTGTTGCCTTTGTGGTCGGCGTCGCCGGCATCGTCGCGGCCTCGGTGTTGGTCGGCAAGCTGATGGGCTTCACCGCCGCCATGTCGATCGGCATCGGACTCACTTCTCTCTACGGCTTTCCGGGCACGCTGCTGTTGAGCCAGGAGGCTGCCAAGGCCGTCGGCGAGACGGAGGACGAGGTCAAGGCCATCGAAGGCGAAATCCTGCCGCGGATGGTCGTGGCCGGCTTTGCCACGGTGACCATCACCTCGGTCATCGTGACGGGCATCATCGCGGGCTTCATCGGCAGGTAGGCGCGCGGCGCCGGGCAAGCTCGGCAGTCAGACGCAAGTCATTGTTTGTTAATGTTTTTCGAAAGGCCCCAAGCGACGCATCCTGGTCTTGAAATGGTGTCCAGCTGGCCCCATCTGCACTGGATAACCATTTCAACGACCAAGGATTGAAATCGCATGACCACGAAGCCCCCCGAGCCATCCCTGGCCGACCCCGTGGACGCCGCCTCCCCCGTCTCCGCCGAGGACGTCGCCGCCGAAGCACTGGCCAGGGCGCAGGTCGAAGCCGCTGAAATGAAGGATGCGTTCCTGCGCGCCAAGGCCGAGACCGAGAACGTCCGGCGCATCGCGCAGGCCGACGTCGCCAAGGCGCACAAGTACGCCATCGAACGCTTCGCCGAAGACATGCTGCCGGTCAAGGACGCGCTCGAAAAGACGCTCGAGGCCGGCAACGTCTCGCTCGACTCGCTGCGCGCCGGCGCCGAGCTGACGCTGAAGGCACTGCAGACGGCCTTCGAGCGCGCCAAGGTTGTCGAGTTGAATCCGGAAGGCGAGAAGTTCGATCCCAACCTGCACCAGGCGATGCAGATGGTGCCGTCCCCGCTGCCCGCCAATACCGTGGCCGCCGTATTCCAGAAGGGCTACCTCGTCAACGACCGGGTGTTGCGCCCGGCCCTCGTCACGGTTTCGCAAGGCCCCGGCCCCGCGTAGCGCCGGCACGACCCATCGCCAGGCCGCGCGCGGGTTGAAGCCCCGTCTCCCGGCCCCCATTTCCAGCACATTCAGTCATTTCGCATCACGGAGAAAACATCATGGGCAAGATCATCGGCATCGACTTGGGCACCACCAACAGCTGTGTGGCCATCATGGAAGGCGGCAAGCCCAAGGTCATTGAAAATTCCGAAGGCGCGCGCACCACGCCTTCCGTCGTCGCGTACCTTGAAGACGGCGAAATCCTGGTCGGCGCCTCTGCCAAGCGGCAGGCCGTCACCAACCCCAAGAACACGATCTATGCGGTCAAGCGCCTGATCGGCCGTCGCTTCGAGGAAAAGGAGGTCCAGAAGGACATCGACCTCATGCCCTACCAGATCGTCAAGGCCGACAACGGCGACGCCTGGGTCGACGTGCGCGGCAAGAAGATCGCGCCGCAGCAGGTCTCGGCCGAGATCCTGCGCAAGATGAAGAAGACGGCGGAAGACTACCTCGGCGAGGAAGTCACCGAGGCCGTGGTCACGGTGCCGGCGTACTTCAACGACTCGCAGCGGCAGGCCACCAAGGACGCGGGCAAGATCGCCGGCCTGGAAGTGAAGCGGATCATCAACGAGCCCACCGCGGCGGCGTTGGCGTTCGGCCTCGACAAGAAGGAAGGCGACCGCAAGATCGCGGTGTACGACCTTGGCGGTGGCACGTTCGACATCTCGATCATCGAGATCGCGGTCGTCGACGGCGAGCACCAGTTCGAAGTGCTGTCCACCAACGGCGACACGTTCCTGGGTGGCGAGGATTTCGACCAGCGCCTGATCGACTACGTCGTCACCGAGTACAAGAAGGAATCCGGCGTCGATCTCCAGAACGACGTGCTGGCCTTGCAGCGCCTGAAGGATTCGGCCGAGAAGGCCAAGATCGAGCTGTCATCGTCGCAGCAGACGGAGATCAACCTGCCGTACATCACGGCGGATCAATCCGGGCCGAAGCATCTGTCGATGAAGATCACGCGCGCCAAGTTCGAGTCGCTGGTGGAAGAGCTGATCGAGCGCACCATCGGCCCGTGCCGCACCG
>JANNNM010000139.1:0-15624 GCA_031398535.1 Betaproteobacteria bacterium
CAGCGCTCGAGGCGCTCTGAGTTAACTGACGACCACTGATTCCAGGGCGACATCGAGCGTCGCCATGAACTCATTGATCTTGATCGGCTTGGTGAGGTAGCGGAAGAAGCCGGCATCAAGGCCTTTCTGGATATCGCGCGGCATCGCATTGGCGCTGAGGGCGACGATCAGGATGTGCGCGGTGGCCGGGTCCTGGCGGAGAATCTTCAGGGCTTCGATCCCACTGATGCCAGGCAGGTTGATGTCCATCAGGATGACATCGGGCAGGAAGGCGCGGGCCATCTCGACTCCGGTGCTGCCATCGCGCGCGCTGAGCATCCGCAGGTCGTCGCGACGGGCGATGAGGTCCTCGACCAGCATCAGATTGGCGGGGTTGTCCTCGACGTACAGCAACGTCCGGACCGTGGAATCGTCACGGTGCTGTGGCGTGGCGACGCGCAATGGCGCAGGCACATCGTGGTCGGGCTGCGTGGCTTCGGCCAGCTTGAGCTCGATCCAGAAGACGCTGCCGGTGCCCGGCGAGCTTTCCACGCCGATGACACCGCCCATCAGTTCGACCAGCCGCTTGCTCACGACAAGGCCGATCCCCGTGCCTTCTTCCACGTTGGCTTCCTGCCCCAGGCGGTTGAAGGGCTGGAACAGGCTGCCCAACTGGTCCGGCGTCAACCCCTTGCCCGAATCCCGGACACAGATGCGGACGGTACCGGGAGCGCGCACGATGCATTCGACGTCGACGGTGCCACCAACCTTGTTGTATTTGATCGCGTTGGACAGCAGGTTGATCAGCACCTGTTTGACGCGCGTGCGGTCGGCGTTCACCACGTGACGCACCGCCAGGGCAGGAAATGTCACGAGAATGCCACGCTTGCGTGCCTGCGGCTCGATCATGGCCTGGCACTCGTCCATGACTTCGGGCAGCGATGTAGGCTCGAGCGACAGCGACAACTTGCCCGATTCGATCAGCGCCAGATCGAGGATCTCGTTGATCAGGTCGAGCAGGTACCAGCCGGCCTGCAGGATCTGGTCGATGCTGCGCTTCTGGGAAGGCGTGGGCGCCGGGGTCCCGGATTCGACGAGCTGGGCGAAGCCCAGGATGGCACTGAGCGGCGTTCGCAGCTCGTGGCTCATGCTGGAGAGGAAATCCGACTTGGCGAGATTGGCCTTCTCGGCCACGGCCATCGCGTGATTCAGTTCCAGTTCAACCTGCTTGCGCACCGAATTGTCGGTGCCGATCAGCAGGTAGCCGATCAAGTCGCCGAAATCGTCCCGCAGTGCCGTGATCGACACAATGGCAGGAAAGCGACTGCCGTCCTTGCAGATGTAGGTCAGCTCGTAGATGTCCTCGATGCCACGTGAAGCCTTGAACGCCAATGCCTCAAAGCCGGGCGTGATCGTCGTGGCAAGCTCGAGACTGAGCGCGCGCGCCCGCGCCATCACTTCCTGCGGATCGTGGATGTCGCTGGGATTGATCCGGTTGACAACCTCGGCGGCGGAGTAGCCGAGCATCCGCTCGGCGCCGACGTTGAAGAGCTGGATGATGCCCTTTTCGTCCGTGGCGATGATGGAGAAATTGGCGCTGGTCAGGATCGCGTTCTGCAGGGCGCCGGTCTTCAGCAACGAAGCCTGACGGCGCACTTCGTTCAGTCCGTCGGCGCGAGCGATGTCCTCGGCAATGGCGAAAGGGTTACCTGCTGCGGGCATGGACAACCTTGTGTTGCGGGGCGTGAGGCAGCGGGATGGAGAGATGTACCCGGCAGGTCAACGGGATGCACGGTACCTTCCGGCAAAGGATTGTCCCCGCGACGCCCGCCCGATGTCTGTGCGCGACCACACATAGGGCGGACCCACTGGCAACGATCTGTGCGGCAGCGCACAGACGCCCGAAGTTGCTGATTTCATGCTCATCGCGTGCCCGGTGGGCAACCGACGGGCGTGCCGGCATGACGCTTGCCTGGCGAAAACGTGGATTTCGGGGCAGCACGTGAGTAAACGTACCGCATTTGAACGACTGCTCGGTTTCACTGCGCGATTCGGCCGCATTGATGCACTCACCAGGACCACCGGGGAAGAGCCGCCGCTGCGGGCGGAATTGTTCAGTGCGGACCAGATGGAGCAGCACGGGCGACGGCTTGCGGTCGTGCACCGACTGTCGTCGGCACGAGCCCCCGATCCGTTGTTGCCGCGCCTGGCGGACAATGAACGGGTCCTGCTGGAGGTCCGCGACCTGCAGGCCACGGCCGTTGCCGCCAATCGCCGCATCGCCCCTGCCGCCGAATGGCTGCTCGACAATTTCTACCTGATCGAGGAGCAGGTCCGCACGGCCAAGCGCCACCTGCCCAAAGGCTACAGCCGCGAGTTGCCCCGGCTGGCGCAGGGGGCGTCGGCCCGCCTGCCTCGCGTCTACGACCTTGCCTTCGAGGCGATCGCGCATGGCGACGGCCGCATCGATGCCGAGAGCCTGTCCCGCTTCGTCGCTGCCTACCAGATCGTGGCGCCGCTCAAACTGGGCGAGTTGTGGGCGTTCCCCATCATGTTGCGGCTGGCGCTGATCGAGAATCTGCGCCGCGTGGGTGTCCGGATCTCGGCCGGCACCGTCGAGCGCAATCGGGCGCATGCGTGGGCCGAGCAGATGATAAGCGTCGTCGAGGACGATCCCGGCGGCCTGATCCTGGTGTTGGCCGATATGGCGCGCTCCAACCCGCCGATGGTGAGTTCCTTCGTGGCGGAGCTTGCACGCCGCCTGCAGGGGCAGAGCGCGGCGCTGGCCTTGCCGCTCACGTGGATCGAGCAGCGGCTGTCCGAGTCGGGTTTCTCGATCGAACAACTCGTGCAGACAGAAGCGCAGGACCAGGCGGGGATCCAGGTGTCGATCAGCAACACAATCGGCAGCCTGCGCCTGCTGGGATCGATGGATTGGCGCGATTTCGTCGAGTCGAGAAGCATCGTCGAACAGAAGCTGCGGGAGGATCCGGGCGGGCTCTATGGCCGGATGGATTTTGCGACCCGCGATCGCTATCGGCACGTGATCGAGGAGATCGCGAACGCCAGCGCGCTCTCCGAGGCGGATGTCGCCCGCGAGGCCATTCGACTTGCGTTCGACGGCACGGGTGCCCGCGCTGCCCGCGACGGCAATGACGACCGTACAACGCATGTCGGCTTCTACCTGATCGACAAGGGGCGGCCCCGGCTCGAGCGCGCTGCGGCCGTGCGGCGCACTGCCCTCCATGCGCTGCGACGGGCGGGACGCCGCGTGCCTCTGCTGCTGTACCTCGGCGCGATATTCGGCATCACGGTAACGCTCACTGGCGCCTTGACGGCGCTGGCGCATGCAGGCGGCTTCGCCGGCATTCGACTCGTGGCACTGAGCGCGCTGCTGTTGCTGGCGACCAGCCAGTTGGCGATAGGCTTGGTGAACTGGCTGGCAACGCTGATCGTTGTGCCGCACCCACTGCCGCGGATGGATTTCTCGGCCGGGATACCGACCGCGTCGAGCACGCTGGTGGTGGTTCCGACCATGCTGGTCAGCGATGCGGGCATCGAGCTGCTGGTCGAAGCCCTCGAGGTACGCTTTCTCGCGAATCGGGACGACCACCTGCACTTCGGTCTGCTGACCGACCTGCAGGACGCACCCACGGAAGTCATGCCCTCCGATCTGTCGCTGCAGACCCATGCGCAGCAGGGAATCGACGCGCTGAACCGGAAGTACAGCCGGAACCGGGACTCGACCCTGCCCGGCGCCGAGGGCATCGCGGCGGGCCCCTTCTTCCTGTTTCATCGACCGCGACGCTGGAACGAGCAGGAGCAGGTATGGATGGGCTACGAACGCAAGCGCGGCAAGCTTGCGGACCTGAACGGATTGCTGCGCGGCGATGCCGGGCAGCGCTTCGCGCTGGTGGTCGGTGACACGAGCGCTTTGGCTTGCGTCAGGTATGTGATCACACTGGACACCGACACCACTTTGCCGCGCGACTCCGCGCGCCAGTTCGTGGGCGTGATGGCGCATCCGTTGAATCGCGCCCGCTTTGGTCCCTCCGGCCGTCGCGACGGGCACGAACTGGTGACCGAGGGCTACGGCATCCTGCAGCCGCGGGTCAGCATCAGCCTGCCTGGTGCCTACCGTTCGTGGTACGCCCGCCTGCACGGCGGAGACTCCGGCATCGATCCTTACACGCGCGCCGTTTCGGATGTCTACCAGGACGTGTTCGGCGAGGGTTCGTTCATCGGCAAAGGCATCTACGACGTCGATGCGTTCGAACGTGCCCTCGGCCACCGCTTTCCCGAAACCCGGATCCTGAGCCACGATCTGCTGGAAGGGTGTTACGCACGTTCCGCGCTATTGAGCGACGTGCAGTTGCACGAAGACTATCCGTCGACCGTCGCTGCGGACATGGCGCGGCGGCATCGCTGGATCCGTGGTGACTGGCAGCTGCTGGGATGGCTGCTGCCTTTCGTACCCGGACCCGACCAAAGACGCGTCCGCAATCCGTTGTCGGCGCTCTCGCTGTGGAAGCTCTTCGACAACCTGCGGCGCAGCCTCATTCCGGTAGCGCTGACGGGATTGCTGTTGCTGGGATGGACGGTGCTGCCCTACGCGGGCATCTGGACGCTGGTGGTGTTGTTGATCCTCTGGCTGCCGGCGGCCAGTGCCGGCATGCTGGACGCGATGCGCAAGCCGCGGGAAATGCAATGGCGGCAACATCTCTCCGCCACGGTCGATGCCACGACATTGCGTGCTGCACAGGCACTGCTGGCACTGGCGCTGCTGCCCTATGAAGCCACCGTCAATCTCGACGCCATCACGCGTACGCTGTGGCGAATGGTGGTCACGCGCAAACGATTGCTGGAATGGAATCCATCGGTGCCGGACGAACTCGATCGCCCCCGGATCGCCCGTTCCGTCCGCGCGCGTCGCACCGTATCGTCGCTCGAGTCCATGTGGATAGCCCCGATCGTCGCGGTGTCGACCATGATCGTGCTGGCATTGGCGGTGCCGGCAGCACTGGTGGTGGCGGCGCCGGTGCTGCTCCTTTGGTTCTGTTCGCCTGGCATCGCGTGGTGGATTGGCCGGCCCCAATCGCGGCGCGAGGGCCACCTCACCACCGACCAGATCCGCTTCCTGCGCAAGCTCGCCCGGCGGACGTGGGCGTTCTTCGAAACTTTCGTGGGCCCGGACGACCGCTGGTTGCCACCTGACAATTTCCAGGAGCAGCCGGGTCCGACCATTGCGCACCGCACCTCGCCCACCAACATGGGCCTGGCGCTCCTGGCCAACCTTTCGGCGTATGACTTCGGCTATATCAGCGGTGGCCAGCTCGTGCTGCGTACCGCTGACGCGATGGCCACGATGCAGGCGATGGAACGCTTCCACGGACACTTCTACAACTGGTATGACACGCAGACACTGCGGCCACTTCCGCCGCTCTACATCTCGACGGTCGACAGCGGCAATCTTGCGGGGCATCTGCTGACACTGCGGCCGGGACTCCTTGCGCTGGCCGACGAGCCGGTCATGATGCCGCGTTGGATCGAAGGCCTGGCCGATACCGTCATGACCCTGGTTGATGCGACCGGCGGACCGATCCACGATGTGGTGCTGCGACTGCAGCGCGACCTCGAAACAGAGTACGACTCCCGACCTGCCACGGTCGCCACAGTGCAGGTATGGCTCGACCGATTGAATGCGGGCGTCCTCGACGTGGCCGCCTGCCTGGGTTCCCCGGCAACGACTGACGCGGGTGAATCCGCAGACGATGCCGTGTTCTGGGTGAAAGCGCTGCTGGCGCAGAATCGTGCATTGCAGGACGAATGGACGTTTCTGGTGCCGTGGGCGGCATTGGCAGTGGGCCGCCCGGGCGTGGTGGAGGCACTGGCTACCGACGCCATCCCGACATTGCGCGACATTGTCCTGCTGGCGAGCACGCAGTTGCCGGTTCTGGTGCGCCGGCGCCAGGCCGACGCTGCGTTCGCGCGCAATCCCTGGCTCGACGATCTGTGCAGCGGTGTCGCGCTGGCAGGCCAGCGCGCTGCTTCGCGCCTCGCCATCATCGACGACCTGGCGACGCAATGCGCCGCGATGTCCAGAATGCAATACGAGGTCCTGTACGACCGGGCGCGGCACCTGCTGGCCATCGGGTACAACGTCGACGAACGCCGGCGCGATCCGGGCTACTACGATCTGCTGGCGTCCGAAGCGCGATTGTCGAGCTTCGTGGCCATCGCCCAGGGCCAGGTCCCGCAGGAGAACTGGTTCGCGCTTGGGCGCCTTCTGACCACCGTCAGCGGGCAGTCGGTGCTCCTGTCATGGAGCGGCTCGATGTTCGAGTACCTGATGCCGCTTCTGGTGATGCCCACCTATGACCGGACCCTCCTCGATCAAACCTGCCGCGCCACGGTGGCGCGGCAAATCGCGTACGGCAAGCAGCGAGGGGTGGCGTGGGGGATCTCCGAGTCGGGCTACAACGCTGTCGACGCCAGTCTCAACTACCAGTATCGCGCCTTTGGCGTCCCCGGCCTCGGACTGAAGCGGGGATTGGCCGACGACCTGGTCATTGCACCGTACGCTTCCGCGCTCGGATTGCTGGTGGAACCGGAAATCTCCTGCGCCAACCTGCAGCGTCTATCGACCGAAGGTCTTGCCGCGCGCTTCGGACTCTACGAGGCCATCGACCACACGCCCGCGCGCCTGCAACGCGGGCAGCCCAGCGCGATCGTGCGTTCGTTCATGGCACACCATCAAGGCATGATCCTGCTGTCGCTGGCCCATGTGCTGCTGGCACGGCCGATGCAACGACGATTCGAGTCCGACCCGGAATTCAAGGCGACGTTGCTGTTGCTGCAGGAACGTCCGCCGAAAACTGCGGCAGTGTTCGCCCATCCGGCTGAACTCTCAACGATTCGCGGGGCGGGTGATGGCGCAGAGCTGCCGATCCGGGTGATCGGCAACCCCGATACGCCAGTGCCGGAAGTGCAACTGCTGTCCAATGGTCGTTACCACGTCATGGTCACGAACGCCGGTGGCGGAAGCAGCCGGTGGAAGGATCTTGCACTCACCAGGTGGCGCGAGGACAGCACGGGTGACCCCTGGGGAACCTTCTGCTACATGCGTGACATCGCCACCGGCGACTTCTGGTCGGCGGCACACCAGCCAACACGCAAGCCGTCAATCCGGTACGAAGCGATCTTCTCCGAAGCCCACGCCGAGTTTCGACGACAAGACGGTGATTTCGAAACGCATACCGAGATCGTCGTTTCACCGGAAGACGACATCGAGCTGCGGCGGATTCGAATCACCAACCGCTCCCGGACCCGCCGCACGATCGAAGTGACAAGCTACGCGGAAGTGGTGCTGGCGCCGGCAGCTGCCGACGCTTTGCACCCGGCATTCTCCAATCTTTTCGTGCAAACGGAGATCGTCGCGCATCGGCAGGCCATCCTGTGCAATCGCCGACCGCGCTCTCTTGAAGAGCATGCTCCGTGGATGCTGCATCTGATGACAGTCCACGGGGCACCGGCGGAGGCGATGTCCTGCGAGACGGACCGCATGACGTTCATCGGGCGAGGCCGCACGGTGGCGTTTCCGCACGCCATGATCGAAGCCGGCAGACTTTCCGGAACGGTCGGTTCGGTCCTCGACCCGATCGTCGCCATCCGTTACCGGATCACGCTCGATGCCCAGCAAACGGCGACCGTCGATGTGGCCACCGGCATTGCCGATACCCGCGACGCGGCACTGGGGCTCATCGAAAAGTATCATGATCGACACCTGGCGGATCGTGTGTTCGAGCTGGCATGGACCCATAGCTCGGTCACGTTGCGGCAGATCAATGCCACCGAGTCCGACGCCCAGCTTTATGCCCGGCTGGCCAGCTCCATCATCTACGCCAACGCGTCACTGCGCGCGGAAGCCTCGGTGCTGCTGCGGAACCGGCGCGGGCAGTCCGGCCTGTGGAGCTATGCAATATCGGGCGATCTGCCGATCGTCCTGGTGCAGATCGGAAGCGCTGACAACATTGACCTCGTGCGGCGGATGGTTCAGGCGCATGCGTATTGGCGCCTGAAGGGCCTTGCGGTGGACCTGGTGATCTGGAACGAGGATCGGGGCGGCTACCGGCAGGTGCTGCAGGAACTCATCATGGGCCTGGTGGCGGCCGGTATCGAGGCGCATGTGATGGATCGCCCCGGCGGCATTTTCGTGCGTCGCGCCGAGCAGATTGCGGATGAGGACCGGATCCTGCTGCAGACCGTGGCGCGCGCCATCATCACTGACCGCGGGGGCAGCCTCGCCGAGCAGGTCGGCCGCCGCGTCGCGCTCGAGGTGCGCATTCCACGTCTGGTGGCCACCCGCGTGCCGCGCGCCGAGTCCGTGCCTGCAGTGCTGCCGGCACGTGAGCTCATCCTGCGCAACGGCCTCGGGGGATTCACGCCGGACGGCAGCGAATATGTCATCACCACGACCGCCAGCCAGGTCACCCCGGCGCCGTGGGCCAACGTGCTTGCCAATCCGGGCTTCGGCACCGTGGTCTCGGAAGCGGGGATGGCCTACACGTGGGGCGAGAACGCGCACGAATTCAGGTTGAGCCCGTGGCACAACGATCCGGTGAGCGATGCCAGTGGCGAAGCACTCTACCTGCGCGACGAGGAGTCCGGGGTGTTCTGGTCACCCGCTGCGCTGCCATGCCGTGGTACCGGTGCCTACGTGACCCGCCACGGATTCGGCTACAGCGTCTTCGAGCATGTCGAAAGCGGCATTCATTCCGAGTTATGGGTGTACGTGGCGATCGATGCTTCCGTGAAGTTCTCGGTGCTCAGGTTGCGCAATGCGTCGGGCCGGCCGCGACGGCTTTCGGCCACCTGCTACGTGGAGTGGGTGATGGGCGACCTGCGGCCGAAGACCGCCATGCATGTGATCACCGAGATCGATCCGAAGAGTGGAGCCGTGTTTGCGCGCAATGCCTACAACACCGAGTTTCCTGATCGCGTGGCGTTCCTCGATACGGACGAGCCTGGTCGCAGCCTGACGGGCGATCGGGCCGAATTTCTCGGACGCAACGGCACGATGCACAATCCGGCGGGCATGACTCGCGTACGCCTGTCCGGCCGGGTGGGCGCGGCGCTCGATCCCTGCGCGGCGATCCAGGTGCCGGTTGAGTTGGCGGATGGTGAGGAGCGGGAACTCGTCTTCAGGCTGGGGGTCGGACGCAATCCGGTCGATGCCGGCGCTCTCGTGCAGCGCTTCCGCGGGACGAGCGCTGCAGCGGTGGCGCTCGATGCGGTGCATGCCCATTGGCGGCACACGCTTGGGGCAGTACGGATCGAATCGCCCGATCCCTTGATCAACGTACTGGCCAACGGCTGGCTGCTCTATCAGACGATGGCCTGCCGAATGTGGGCGCGCAGCGGGTACTACCAATCGGGCGGCGCGTTCGGATTCCGCGACCAGTTGCAGGATGCGATGGCGCTGGTCCACGCCGAACCGTCGCTGTTGCGCGAGCACCTTCTTCGCTGCGCCGGGCGGCAGTTTGTCGAAGGTGATGTGCAGCATTGGTGGCATCCTCCCTCGGGCCGCGGTGTGCGTACCCGCTGCTCGGACGACTATCTTTGGCTTCCCCTGGCAACTGCACGCTATGTCAAGCTCACCGGGGATCGCCGGGTGCTGGATGAATCGATCCATTTCCTGGAGGGCCGCCAGGTCAATGCCGGGGACGACTCCTATTACGACCTTCCCGGTCGGTCCGGCACCACCGCCACGCTCTACCAGCACGGCGTACGCGCGATCAAGCATGGACTCCGGTTCGGCGCGCATGGGCTGCCACTGATGGGTTCGGGCGACTGGAACGACGGCATGAACCTGGTCGGCATCAAGGGCCGCGGCGAGAGCATCTGGCTCGGGTTTTTTCTTTGCACGGTGCTGGAGCAGTTTGCCGAGGTGGCGCTGGTGCAGGGGGATACGACGTTCGCACAGCAGTGTGCCGCCGAGCGGCAGAAGCTTCGCCACAACCTCGAACAGCACGGCTGGGACGGCGAGTGGTATCGACGTGCGTACTTCGACGATGGGCAACCACTTGGCTCTGCTGGCAACACCGAGTGCCGGATCGACGCCATCGCCCAGAGCTGGTCGGTGCTGTCGGGTGTCGGCGATCCGCAGCGGGCACAGGGTGCAATGCGGGCGGTGGACCGGATGCTGGTCCGTCGTGAACATGGCTTGATCCAGCTTCTCGACCCCCCCTTCGACCGTTCGGAGCCGCACCCCGGCTACATTCGCGGCTATGTTCCCGGGGTGCGCGAGAACGGTGGCCAGTACACCCACGCGGCGATCTGGACGGCGATGGCCTTCGCCGCCCTGGGAGATCGGGAGCGCGCGTGGGAGCTGACGTCGATGATCAATCCCGTGAATCATGCGCTGACCCCGGCCGCGGTGGCGACCTACAAGGTAGAGCCCTATGTGATCGCTGCCGACGTCTATGCGGTTGACCCCCACAACGGGCGTGGCGGATGGAGCTGGTACACGGGGTCCGCCGGGTGGATGTATCGCCTGGTCACCGAGTCGCTGCTGGGGCTGACGCGTGAAGGCCATCGTTTGCGCGTCGCGCCTTGCATTCCCGCGCATTGGGCCGGATTCACGATCAACTATCGGTATGGCAACACCATCTACCAGATCGTGGTCGCACAGGAAGCGGGCCGTCCGCACGCCGCGCGCGCTGCGGTCTCGATCGAGGTCGACGGGCTCCGGCAGGCGGACGGGTGGGTGCGGCTTGTCGACGACGGTGCCGCACACCGTGTGACGATCACCTGCTAAGTTCGTTAGCGCACATTATCGGGAAAGGCATTACCATCGTACTTTCCGGAACATTCCGGATCGACTCCAAGCCAGCCTGTCAGGCGCCACCAATGGAGATGCAGCACGTGACTGCACCCGCTCACAATCCACGCCAGAATCATCTGCTGAACGCGCTGCCGCCCGGCGACTACGACCGGATCGCGCCACACCTCGAGATCATTCCCATGGGTCTCGGCGAAGTGCTGTACGAATCCGGTGACAAGCTGCGGCATGTCTATTTCCCGACCACCTGCATCATTTCGTTGCTGTATGTGCTGGAAGACGGCGCCTCCGCGGAGATTGCGGTGGTGGGCAACGAGGGCATCCTCGGCATTTCGCTGTTCATGGGGGGCGACACCACGCCGAGCCGTGCCGTGGTGCAAAGCGCAGGGCAAGCCTACAGGCTCAAGTCGGAATTGCTGAAGTCCGAATTCGAGCGCTTCGGTCCGACCATGCACCTGCTGCTGCGCTATACGCAGGCACTCATCACGCAGATGGCACAGACCGCCGTCTGCAACCGGCATCATACGGTCGACCAGCAACTTTGCCGCTGGCTGTTGCTGAGCCTCGACCGCCTGCAGTCGAATGAGCTGGCGATGACGCAGGAGCTGATCGCCAACATGCTCGGCGTACGGCGCGAGGGCGTGACGGAGGCCGCGGGCAAGTTGCAGGAGGCGGGCTTGATCCGCTATACGCGCGGACGTATCGTCGTGCTTGACCGTCCGGGCATCGAGGCCCGCTCCTGCGAATGCTATCAGGTTGTCAAGACGGAGTTCGACCGGCTCCTGCCTGCCGTCGCCGGCTAGGGGGCGCGGCGGCCACGGCCAGGCGGGCGAGCGTGGCGTGGCGTGGGAGCCTATGTTCGGCAGCGCGCAGACAGGGGCGTACCGATGACATAGCGTATGACGCTTCAGGGCAGCGTCAGGTCGCGTCTGATTGTGGGCATCGGGCTTCGGAATTGCCTGCCAATTCTCCCGATGACCATGAAGTGATCCCGCTCTGCCGTAGGAGTTGGCGGTGGCATCCAAGCGTACAGTTCCAGCAATGAACCGGCTGTTGCAATTGCTTCCCGCCGCCGACTTGATCCGGATGAAGGCACAATGCACGACGGTGCAATTGACGTTCGGTGAGGTCCTGTATGAACCCGGCGACCGGATTGCCGAGGTTTACTTTCCGAGCACCAGCTTCATTTCGCTGATCATGCCGGTTGATGACACGTCCGAGCTGGAAGTGGGGCTGGTCGGCCGGGAAGGCATGTTTGGCGTGCCCTTGATGCTGGGCTTGCAGGCATCGCCATTCCGGGCGCTGGTGCAAGGCCACGGAGAGGCGCTACGCATCGACGCCGACGGTTTCCGGGACGCGCTCAGACGCAGCACTGCATTGCATAGCATCATTTCGCGGTACACCCACGTGCAGATCAGCCAACTCGCCCAGACGGCAGGATGCACGCGTTTTCACGTGGTGGAGTCCCGCCTGGCGCGGTGGCTGCTGATGACCCAGGATCGCGCGGATTCGACGGAATTCAAGGTGACGCAGGAGTTCCTGTCGGCGATGCTAGGGGTTCGACGCGTGGGGGTGAACAAGGCTGCGCGATCGCTGCAGCAAAAGGGCTTGATCAGCTACAGCCGCGGTGCGATGAGGGTTCTGAAGCGTGCCGGATTGAAGGCCGCCTCATGCGGCTGCTACAAGGCGGACAACGTCGTCTACTCGCGGATCATGGCGGCGTAGGGTGGGGCTGCGATAAGCGTCGGAACAGAGTCGACGCGGCCTGCTGGCTCATTTTTCCCCAGGCAGGCGCGGTACCAGCGTGCTCAATCGCGTGTAGCAATCCGTGTCTTCCATGCCTGCGTCCAGGTCGCGATGTGCCTGGTTGATGTCAGGCTGCCGCGGCGCCACGGTTCCTGATGTTTCATCGCGCTCGTGCGGCAAGGCAAGTTGAGGCAATGGGGAAGAGCGAGCGATCGGCCTCCGGGCACCTTTCGCCTTCACTGCGCGTTTGACGGTCATGGCTGTTCCTTCCTGCCGCTGCCTGATCACGTGCGCGGCGGCATGATCCACAGCGGCGTGCTGACGGGATCGAAGTTCGTCATGTGCCCACCTTGCAGCGTGCCTGAACTGCGCTCAATCGAGCGCGCCGCATGCTTGCGCAGCACACGCTCGATCGTGTCGACATCCTTGTCCGCGACCGCGACGGCAACCCGGACGCCGGCGCTTCGCACCGGAATCGTGCTTTGCGGTGCGGGATGGTCCTCGTCGCCCATGTTGTTGACCGCGCCTGCCAGCGACCCGGTGTACGCCCCGACCGCCAGGCCGGCGGCCGCCGCAAACGGTCCGGCAACGGGTAACGCCACGATGCCCACGGCAAGCCCCGCCGCGGCACCGAGCGCGGCGCCTGATACCGCGCCCTCGTCGCCTTCGCGTGCATTGCGGTCGGCATCTTCATCACCGCCGATCGGATACTGGTCGTGCTGGCCCGGCGCGTTCAGGTGAAATTGCTCGATGGCGCCGTCATCGATGCCTGAAGTGCGCAACTCCGCGATCGCCGCGTCGGCCGTGTCGAAGTCGTCGTACTGTCCGATCAGGATGGTGGGCATGGTTTCGCTCCGGTGAATTGACCTGCGTGACCGCATTCTGCCGCGAGACTCCGCTGCCGTCCGTCGTGAAAACGACGCTTTGCGTGCCGGATATGTCCTACATGTCAACGCGGGATCGTCCCGGTCCGTTGGCACTCTCACGCGTCTACATTGCACCGTACGCAATTTATTTCGAAACGGAGCACACCATGCATGCACGCATTCATACCCTGGCCGGCATCGCGCTGGCCGTCGCGGTGACCGCCGCCAGCGCGCAAGTCACGTTCTATGCGCAGGAAGGCTTTCGCGGCAAGACGTTCACCACCGACCGCCCCGTCGACAACCTCGAACGCTACGGTTTCAACGACAGCGCCTCGTCGGCCGTCGTCTCGCGCGGCCGCTGGGAAGTGTGTACGGACGAAGGCTTCGGTGGCGAATGCCGCGTCCTGCAGAAGGGCAGCTACGATTCGTTGCGCGGCATGGGCCTCGGCAATCGCGTCTCGTCCGTGCGGCCGATGAAGGGCGGCGGCCAGGTCGCCTACGCGCCGCCGCCGTTGCCGGCGCCGACCTACGCCTACCGCGAACGGCCGAATGAGCGCTTGTACGAGGCGCAGGTGACGGCCGCGCAGGCCGTCTTCGGCGCGCCTGAACAGCGCTGCTGGGTGGAGCGTGAGCAGGTACAGTCGCAGAGCAACGTGAATGTCCCGGGCGCCATCATCGGCGGCATCCTTGGTGGCGTATTGGGCCATCAGGTTGGTGGCGGACGTGGCCAGGATGTCGCGACCGGCGTCGGTGCGGTCGGTGGCGCGGTCGTCGGTGCCAATGTCGGCACTGGTGGCGGCGGCACCTACAGCAGGGATGTGCAGCGATGTGCAGCCGTGCCGTCATCGGGCCAACCGGCTTACTGGGATGTCAGCTATGTGTTCCGTGGGCAGCCGCATCGCGTGCAACTTGCCACCCAGCCGGGTAACACGATCACGGTGAACGGACGAGGCGAACCTCGCGGTTGATGTTGTGACCACCGGACCGCGCACGGCATCGGGTGTTGAGCCCGGTGCCGTGTTGCGTTCAGGGACGGGCTAACGCGCGAGGAATGCGCGTACCGGTGCCAATGACGCTGCCGGTGCTTCTTCCTGCGGTACGTGACCGAGGTTGGGCAAGGTCACGAGGCGACTGGCCGGCATCGCCCTCGCATAGTCGGCGGCATTGGTCACCGGGATCATGGCGTCCTGGTCGCCCCAGACCAGCAACGTGGGCGCGGCAATCTTCTGCAGCAACGACTCCGGCGGAACGAGGATAGTCTGCTCGGTACGCGCAATCGTGGCCCGGCGCACGTCTGGCGCCCGCATCAGGTCGTGGTAGCGCGTCAACGTGGCCTCGCTCAACTGCTGCGGGTTCGCGTAGGCCCGCGCCAGGTTCATGCGCAGCATGCTCCGCGGCAGCGCGTACGGCAGCAGCCTGAACGCGGCGGGAATGGCCGGTGCCTTGCCGTACTCGAAGCCGGGGCTCGCGAATCCGTCGGGCGATACCAGTACGAGTTTATCCACGCGCCCGGGGTGCTCTGCGGCGAAGCGCCAGGCAATCCTGCCGCCGATCGAATTGCCGACCAGGCTGGCCCGCGTGATGCCCAACTTGTCCATCAGTGCGACCAGCAAGCCGACGCTGCGTTCGTCGCTGTAGTTGTCGCCGGGATCAGCACCCGTCAACCCGAACCCCGGGAGGTCGAAGCGCACCACGCGATGGTCGGCCGACAGGGCCTCGGCCCACGGCTCCCATGTGTGCAGGCTGGCGCCGAATCCGTGCAGCATGATCACGACCGGTGCGCTCTTCGGTCCCGAAGCGCGCACGTGCAGTCGCACGCCGTCCACATCGACATAGGAACTGTGTGCGTCGAAGTAGCGCGCCTCGAGCGTGGCGCGGGGCAGGTCGGGCGTCCACAGCCATGCGGCGCCCGCAACGAGCACGATGGCAAGTACGCCCAGGAGGATCAGGACAATGTGTTTCATGCACGACGGTCCGCAGGAAATTCCGGACAGGATGTTGCCATGATTCAACCGGACCGGGGCGCGCCGCAGATTCGCGGGCATCACCGCCAAGGCAGCGCCACCCGGGCGGCGCCGGGCGGTTCGACCGCAGGGTCGGTCAGGCGCTTGCGCGTGCGACGCCGATGAAGTTCTTGCCGCGCACGCCGTCGAGCGCCTTGTGGATCATCGCGTCCGCCTCGGCCTTGTCGAC